>JAUVAG010000162.1 GCA_030591825.1 Dethiosulfatibacter sp. | reverse complement strand
ATTGTATTTACATATTCAATAGGAAATTTTCCTACTATGAGATGTTTGGAACAAATACGAAATGATTGTGCCTATCACAATGCAAATGTTAAAGTGGTATGTGTAGGTGGTGGACTGGTTTATGGTTCTCTTGGAGTGAGTCATCATGCTACAGAGGATTTGGCCATTATGAGAGCATTGCCTAATGTTACGGTATTGGCTCCTGGAGATTTGTTAGAAGCAGAATGTGCAACAAAGGCTGTTTATGAGCATGAGGGCACCTGTTATTTGAGAATAGGAAGAGGTCACGAGAAACAACTACATGATAGTATTGATAATTTCGAGATTGGAAAAGCAATTAAAATCAAGGATGGTGAGAAAATAGCCATATTTTCAACAGGCGCTATATTTGATGAAGCTATTGAAGCCAGTAGGATCCTTGAAGAGCATGGAATCAATGCTTCCCTGTATACATTTCCAACAGTCAAACCCATTGATAGGGAGACTATAGAAGCCTGTGCCAATAATTGCGACTGGATAGTAACTTTGGAAGAGCATAATATAATTGGTGGATTCGGAGGTGGCGTAGCGGAGGTTTTGGCTGAAATGGGTGGAACTAGAGCTAAACTGATGAGGATCGGCTTAAACGATGAATATTCTAGTGTTGTTGGAAACCATAAATATTTGAGGGAAGTTTATGGCTTGAGTGCAGAGAAGATTGCCCATAGAATTGAGGGGGTTTTAGCACTGGTACCTGTTATGAGGAACAAAAAAAGGAGTGTAAACGATGAAAATTAAATATTTTTCAAAAACATTTATCATTACTCTGTTGCTGTTAATATTTTCAAGCCAGGCAGTATTTGCATTTACAGATTTGGATGAAAACAGTTCCAATACTTCAATGATAATGGAGTTTTATGAAAGGGGATTGGCAAAAGGTTATCCTGACGGTACATTTAGACCCGAGGGTACAATTACAAGGGCTGAATTTCTTACCTTTATTAACAGAACCTTTGGTTTCGAAGAAGAAGCAGAAAGCCTGTCTTTTTCAGATGTCATTGGAGACGAGTGGTTTTCAGGGGAGCTTAAGGTTGCCATTAAAAACGGGTATATAAAGGGCTATCCAGATGGAACCTTTAGACCTGAAAAGCCAATAAGCAGACAGGAGGTAGCCGTTGTACTCAACAGCATTCTTTTATATTCTGCAGACAAATTTGCAGATACGGAGGATGAAATAGCATCCTGGGCAATTGATTCCGTTAATGCTCTTTTGCAAAGGGACATTATGATTCTTGATGAAGGCAAATTTCAGGGAGAGGTATCGGCTGCGAGGGAATCTGTTGTTGTTTCCCTTTTGAAGATTGTTCATATAAAAGAGGATGAAGATGTAGAAGATGTAGAAGATGTAGATATTCCTGATGGAGGATCGTCGACTGGAGGATCTTCAGGAAGTGGTGATGATGAATAACCATCTGATTATGACATTCTTTCTGATGATACAGTGTATTCCCTTGAGAAGACTGTTCTAGGACTGGAAAAAGTACTGGAAGGGGACACCTCATATGCAAGAAAGCTGGATGAAAATTCTCTGAAGATAGTGTCAGACATAAAGAATGCCATGGAGAGTTATCTTGATGATTATGGATATGACTATGAAGCTGAAATGGACGAGGTAAAGATTGAATACAATAGTCTTGAAGAAGAAATCCAGTCAGATATTGAAAATGCAATAAAGGCGTCAGTGCCTGTGGAACATTTAAATACCTTAAAGGAATTCTTTTCTGAATAATATTTTAGAAATTGGGAATGTAAGGTTATTGAGGAGGAAGCTATGGATGGAGAACTGGATTTACTGGAACTTGTACACATTGTTCTAAAAAGAAAATGGATAATAGTGGCAACGACAATATTTGCTACTGTTGTTTCAATACTATTAACAATGTTTGCAATAACACCAATGTATGAGTCGAATACAACATTGATGGTTAACAGTTCAAAAGGAAGCAGCATAGGAGATCTTGCGACAGGCTTTGACCTTGGAAGTATCAATTTAAGCCAGAAGCTTGTAGTAACATACAGCGAGATTGTAAAGTCAAGAATAGTACTTGAATCTGTAATCGACAGGATGAGTCTTGATATGACATATGGCGGACTACTTAGAAGCATTACGTCAAGTCCTGTGGGGTCGACGGAAATCCTTAAAATATCCGTAAAGAATACTGACCCGGAACAGGCGGCAAAGATTGCAAATACAATATCAGATGTATTCATCAAGGAAGTTATGAGGATACTGAAGGTTGACAATGTTGAAATTATTGATAAGGCAATACCGATTGATAATCCTATAAACATCAAGCTTAAGCTCAACGGAGCGATTGCATTCATTTTGGGCATAATGGCGGGAGTATTCATAATATTAATACTTGAAATGCTCGACAGAACAATAAAGACTGCTGATGATATTGAAAAGCATCTTGGACTTCCCGTTATTGGAAGCATAGTTGAATTCAGTAGTGAAAAGGAGAAATAAATGAATGGACTTATAGTTCACGAAAGACCGAAATCACCTATATCTGAAGCCTATAGAAGCCTCAGAACCAATATACAGTTTGCCAACCTCGATAACAACATGAAAACAATACTTATAACCAGTGCCACACCGGGAGAAGGAAAGACAATAACTCTCTTAAATCTTGCCGTAGCAATGGCGCAGAATGACCAGAGAGTCATTGTAATCGACTGTGACATGAGAAAGCCCAGAATCCACAAGATTCTTGGAATTTCAAACAAGTCGGGACTTGCAGAATATTTAATGGAGGGCAACAACATAGATGAGTATATAAACCGATTGTATAAATTGAATATAGATGTAATGACTTCGGGGAAAATTCCAAGCAATCCTTCTGAGCTTCTGAATTCAAATGTCATGAAGGAAATGGTTGAGTTTTTGGAGAAGAAATATGACTATATATTCTTTGATTCTCCACCTGTTGTACCTGTAACCGATGCAGTAGTAATGTCAAGTTATATTGAGGGAGCTATTCTGGTAGTCGAGTTTGGAAAGGTTGCAGTGGATATGGTGAAAAAAGCAAAGGAATCTCTGGAGTCAGGCGGAGTTAATATATTAGGTGTTGTTCTCAATAAAATACCGGTCAATAATTCAAAGGCCTATAAATCCTATTATTACTATTATGAGGAGAGTGAAAGTAAAAGTGTATGATATTCACTGTCACATGCTTCCAGGTATTGACGACGGACCGGTAAGCTTTGAAGAAGCACTGGAAATGGTAAAAGTTTCATATGATAATGGCATAAGGCATATTGCTATGACATCTCATCTCAATCATCCCCTCGATTTTTCGGGAGAGGTTGATTATGATGGGGTTCTTTGTGATTTCAAAAAACTTGTAGATGAAAAATATCCTGATCTCAATATATACAAAGGGGCCGAGGTTTATATTTCAAGAAGTATGCTTTCTGAAATTGACAAGATCAATATTAGAACCATAAATGACACTAAATATGTGTTGGTGGAATTTGCCAGAGATATAAGATTTAGTGAGATGGACATGGCTGCCCATGAACTGAAAATATTGGGATATATTCCTGTTATAGCTCATGTTGAACAGTATCACGATGTAAGGGAAAAATACGATGAAATAAGGCAGTTGAAGGATGACGGTGCAGTAATCCAGTGCAATAGTGGCGATTTCAAGAAAAACAGCAGATATTCAAGGTGTGTTGGTGAGCTCCTTAAGAGAAACTTGGTGGATATAGTGGCAAGCGACTGTCATAATATGGATGAAAGACCTCCGGATCTTATGAAAACCTATGAAATTGTAAAAAGAAAATATGGAATAGAAACTGCGGAAAGAATTTTTATTGAAAATCCGGAACGGATAATTAAGGGAGAAAAACTGCCTATATTGTTATGGGTAAATGGAGAATCATTGTCTAAAGGGTTTTCAAAAGTAAAAATTGCAGTTATTGCAGTTGTTGGAATTTGCATAGTAGCCATTTCCCTGGTTAACGGTGGAGTACCGGCAATAGATATTGAGATAGCTGCTGGAGAAGATAGTGTTGAACCTGATGTAACCAAGGTTGATAATTTAGACACCAGTTCTTCTTATGTCGAGATAATAGATACGGAAATAATCGATGAAGATAATTCGGCGGATTCAAGTGAAGAAGTAGATGGAAACAATTCTGAGGAAGCGTTAGAAGTAAACAGTCCTGAAGAATCGGTTGAAGCACCGGTTGAAGCGAATAATCCTGTAGAAGTTGAAAAATCCCATGAGGAACTACTGGTGGAAAGTTATGTATTGTATCTAGAAGACCTTGAAATAGAGTATATAGAAACATGTGAAGGATATTATAGTATGCTTAAGGCTGCAATAGATCTTGAGGATGAAACTGTGAGAGATGAAAAAGTTGAGGACATCCTTGACGAACTGGGACGTGTTGAAAGCAGGT
>JAUVAG010000260.1 GCA_030591825.1 Dethiosulfatibacter sp. | reverse complement strand
TTGTAGTCAACCTTTGCCTTGTACTTTCCGTAAAGATCGATATCGTCCTCTGTAAATCCTATCTTCTTTGCTATCTCTCTTATATCCTGCATTGTTGCTTCCTGTGCTATTTCTATATCACTCTTGAATGACATTTCTTACCTCCGAATAGTATTTTTCTCTATGATAATATCATATCGTCTATTATACGTCTATAAATCTCCTGTTTTTTCATCAAAAGAACAATTTTACATTGTATTTAGACAGTATTTGGAATAATATATAAATATAATAATTAACAAATAGGGAAATCCATGGGTGACGACTAAATATCATTAATAAAATTCGACACTTATAATTCGCGGAAAAAGGTGATTAAATGAACATTTATGCAAAGCTGCTAGGCGATCCACAAATAGAATTCAATGGTAAAAGTATAGTTTTCCCTTACAAAAAGGCTGAAGCGATATTTTACTATCTTTTAGTAAACAAAAAAGCGTCGAGAGAAAAACTAACCTCTCTATTTTGGGGTGATTTCAATGACAAATCTGCAAAAAAAAACCTACGTGACGCTCTATACAAGGTGAAAAGGGCCTTTGATTTTGATATTTTCATTTCTCCCAAAAGAGCAGAGGTTTTATTGAATCCGGAAATCAATTTTCATATCGACATAGATGAATTTATGAAAAATTCAAATATAAAGCTTTACAGAAGCGAGTTCCTTTCGGGATTTTATATCAAGGACTGCTATGATTTCGACGAATGGATACATTCCACAAGAGCGGAATTCAAGTCTGAATATATAAAGGTGGTAAAAAGAAAGCTGAAAGAGGAAATGAATTTCGTAGGATTAAGCGATATCGAAGGCTATGCAAACATCCTCCTCAAGGAAGATCCCTACAACGAAAAGAACTACAGAGACATAATGAGGCTATATTCATTCAGGGAAGACTACAACCGCTCAATGTCAGTTTATTACAAGCTTGTAGACATACTGAAAAACGATTTGGATCTAGAACCTGAACAATCAACAACTTCCCTGTTCAAGGAAATACTTGAATTAAGATCCGATGAAGGTATATCTACTGAACCATCTTCAAAATTCATTGGAAGAAAAAGCGAGCTGGCATTGTTGAAATCAAACCTCAACAAGTTTAGGAACGGCAAGGGAAAATCAATTTTAGTCACTGGAGAGGCCGGAATTGGAAGAACAGATCTTCTTGATAAACATCTGGAAAGCATATCAACAGACGACCTCATAGTTCTCAACGGCAAATGTTATGCGGCAGACAGGGATTTTTTCCTTCAGTCATGGGACAGCATATTCAAGCAACTTGCGAGCGTATTGAAAAAAGAAAAAATAAGCATACCGAAGCTGTGGAGTGATATCACATCATACTTTTTCCCATCCTTCAATGAAGGCTTCAGCCCCCTGGATATTGACTCAATAGAGAAAATCGAATCCGTAAAACACCAGGTATCTTTTGATGCAATAATTGGTATTCTGAATCTTGTAGCTTCAAAAAAACCTGTCATCTTGATATTTGACGACATACACTGGATGGACTCCTACAGCTTCAACCTGTTATCCAATATAGTATTCAAATCAAGCAATATAATCTTCATAGCAACCTGCCGTGAATCCTATATGAATGAAATTGAAAAAAACATCGTTAGACTCCTGGAAACTGAATGCATAGAAACAATTACACTTAATAGACTCAGTCTCACTGAGACAGAAGAGTTTATCAACAAACGAAACAACAATCTAAATCTAACAAGCGATGATATAAATGAAATCTACAAGAAAAGCGAAGGAAATACCCTTTTCATAATTGAGTATCTCAATATACTAAAGGATAACAAGAATACCCTTCTGGATTCCTCTAAGGTTGAAAATATTCTCAAGAGCAGATTGTTGAATCTTTCAAATCTTGAAAAGAAAATTCTCAAAATTTCATCTGTATTTTCAGATAGAATAAAGCTTAACTTCCTTCTAAAATATGTTGACGCCGATGAGTTCGATTTTTTCGACGCTTTAGAATCACTTCAAAACAAGCTCCTTTTAAAGGAAGTTTACAACGAGAACGATGTTTATTATGCATTCTACCATTCCCTTATGAAAGATTATATCTACAACAACCTAAACAAGGGTATTGCTAAAAGTCTTCATGAAAAACTGGCTGATTATTATGAGTCCAACCTGAAAAACAATACAAAGGACAAATATTATTATTCAAGGATAATTTATCACTATGAAAATACAGAGAATAATGAAAAGCTTTTTGAATACAATATCAAGAACCTGTCATTATACTCAGATATGAATTTCGAGCTTTTCCCTTCAATCCACAAAGCGGTTGATTATGAAAATGTAAATATGGAGGAAGCATTTGAAAAATTGGACCAACTTCTTGACAAGTGCAACGACAACGAACTGGGAATTCACAAGCTGAAAATGGATTATTATTATATAAAGGGAATTTATTATATACGCACAGGTGAGTACAACCAGGGTCTGGCATATATAGAAAGCTATATAAAATATGCAGAAGATTTAAACAGCTACAACCACATGCTTCAGGGCTATCATCAAATGATTTACTACAGCATACAAGTAAATGAGCTGGACAATATGAATTTCTATATAAACAAGATAGAAAAAATAATTGAGCATAAGTCTGACATCAAGGAATCAGGAACTCTCTTCAGATGGAAAGGTCTCTACAATATAAGACGAAGCAAATACGAACAGGCTGAAAAGCATTTAAACAGGTCCATAGAGATTTTCGAAAACCTCTCTCTTTTGGAGAATAAGTATTCCCTGAACATTGCAGCCTGCTACAACTATCTTGGAAACATCTACAAATACAAAAACAACTTCAAAAATGCATTGACCAACTATAAGAAAGCAATAGACATATGTGAAAAAAATAATATAGTAAAAGGTCTGGATATGTTTTATACAGGACTAGGACAGTCATACTATGAGCTTGGTAAGTTCAAGCTTTCAAAAGAATATATACTCAAAGCTCTTGACTATTACAAGAAATTCAATAATCTCTGGGGACGTTCAATAGCCGAAGGATATGCCGCATTATTGTACAAAAGAGAAAACAATATAATCTCCTTCAATGAGCATTTGAAACAGGGAGAATACTATTCTCAAAAAATCAGAAATCCCTATTCCCTTAGACTAATAGAGAGAATTAAAGCTGAAAACAAATAAGAACACTGTCTCCAAAGACAATCAAAACACTTATTGTTAAAATCACAAAAAATAAATTTAGCACTGCAGAAATCATTTCTGCAGTGCTATTTCTTGTTAAGATGCTTCAATACATATTCAACATCCTCTATACGGTCTATGTCTATGGATTTTATCTTTTCATACTCAAGATAAATTCTTTCGT
>JAUVAG010000220.1 GCA_030591825.1 Dethiosulfatibacter sp. | reverse complement strand
CAAGATGCATCTTATCACTCCTGGTCTATTCTTAACTGATCCCCGTCCAACATCTCTGGCTGTTCCTGGTCCTTGTCATATTCAGGATTGTAAATAGTCCTATTGTCAAGTACCCATACCCTATCGGAGAATTTCCCCGGTTCAACGCCTTTCAAAGCCTTTTCAAAGTCGAAGACCCTGGCATCAATGATATCCAAATAGTGAAGTATTTCGGCTTCAAGGAACATTGGTTTCTTTGGACTTCCGTATTCCGGTTCGTAGTGATGTGTCAATAGAAGATGCTCAAGGATTATCCTGATTTCCTTGTCCACTTCGAATTTATCTGCAACTTTTTCTATGATTTTTATTCCCATAACTATATGTCCCAGAAGCTTTCCTTCCATTGTATAGTCTTTAACAACTCCAAAAGAATTGGAATCCATCTCTTCTATCTTGCAAATATCGTGAAGAAGAACTCCTGCATAAACAAGATCCATGTTTATGTTTTCATAAACGGAACCTATCGATTCTCCTGTTTTAAGCATTCTTAGCATATGATAGAGAAGTCCACTTTTGATGGAATGGTGGTTGGACTTTGCTGCAGGATAATACATGAGCTTATCCTTATAGATGCTCAATATCTCTATAACAACTTTTCTAATATCCTTGTTTTTAATCTTGTTTATATATACCTTTATTTCAGAAAGCATTTCCTCAGGCTTAATTGGAGCCGCCGCAATATAATCCAAGATGCTGTACTCACTTTCTTCCACACCTTCCATTGTGTTGGCATTGAAGTTGATGTTTCCATTATATTCCTTTACAACTCCGGATATCTTCAATATCTGGCCGATTTTTGCAAACTCTATTTCCTCATTTGTAGCCCTGAATTTCCTACAGACAATGTCTCCGGAATTGTCAGAAACTGTCATGTCCAAATAATAATTCCCGTTCTTGTCGGTCTTGGTATCTGAATTTTTCACCATGAAAAAATCTTCCACTTTCATTCCAGGCTTAAGTTCCATTACAAATCTATTTTTCATTTTTTCCTCCTAGTTTTAAACAATAGCTATAGTTGAGTTTATTCCCTCAAAAAAAGTATCGTAACGCATCAATGCGATACTTTTTTTGAGGGAATAAGTACGAAACTTGCTATTGATTAAAACAGCCTTGTTCTTTGTACTTATTTAGCAAAAGCATAGTTGAGTTTATTCATGAAACAAATGTATCGCAATGTTTCAATGCGATATGGCTTGTTGATTGAATAAGTACTAAACTTGCTGTTGATTAAAACATCCTTGTCCTTTCTACTGTTAAAGTTGAATTAAAACTTCCTTGTTTTTAAAAAAATTATTGTTCCTAGGTCATATATTTTTTTCTCAGATAAAAAAGCTGTTTCAATATCTCTTTCATTGAGAAAGTCCATAATTTTCCTGCAGTCGGGATGTTTCTTAATATTTCCTGTAAAATATAGTTTATTGTCAACAAATCCTGTTGCTCCTCCTATGAATCCATAGTCATATCCATTAAGGCCTATATATCCGTGAGCTATCATCAGAGCATCTATTCCCTCTTCCCGGGCAACTTTCCAGATGCCATTGTCGGAAGTTATTATTCCCTTTCTTCCCAGGTTTACTGTGGAGCATTTGGTATATCCCTGACTTACATTTATGCATTTGATTCTTCTTTTATCCATCCTGTTAAGGATTTTCTCATCTGTTGAATCAAGCTTGTGAAAAAAACATACTCCGCTTAAAACCCCATTATAGCAGATATTTTCAGGATATTTTTTTTCAAGACTTCTGCATCCTTTCGAAATATCTATATTGAAAGACCCAAGCTTCTCCGTATAGTAGTTATAATCTTCAGGACTTACAATGATCCCCATAGCATTCTCCTGAAACATCACCATGTCAGGATGACCATTTACAGGTTCAGCCAGCACTTCATGCTTTCTCGTTGTCACAACGTGAATATTAATTTTTTTAAGATTTTCTATTATTTCACTGTCTGCTCTGTAGTCTATGACAGCAATGATTTTATCCTTATACATAATGAAAATTATAACACATTCATAGAATAAAAAAAAAGAAAACCTTGGGTTTCTTTTTTTTTATTCTATTTAGTCCAATTCTTACTTTTTCCCAAGAAAATTCTTGAGTTCGTCTTTTCCAAAGGTGTAGTGCTTGTTGCAGAAATGACATACTATTTCAGCCTGTTCGTCTTCACGTATTATTTTTTCCAGTTCCTCGTCTCCAAGGGAAATCAATACCTGCTCCATTCTTTCTATTGAACAGTCACATTTATACTGTACAGGAATTCTTTCGGTTATTTCCAATTCAAAATCCGGTAACAATTCCTTTATTACACTTTCAGGGTCATTTCCATTCTCAAAATATGAAGAAATATTTTTAATTCTTCCGATGGAGTTTTCAATTAGAACTATTTCCTCTTCTGAAAGTCCAGGCATAAGCTGCAGCATGAATCCACCGGCGCTTTTTATTGTGTGGTCCTTATCAATAAGCACTCCAAGGCCTATTACTGTAGGCTGCTGTTCAGAATGGAAATAGTAGGATGCAATGTCCTCTCCTATTTCTCCAGAAACAAGTTTGGCACTTCCTGCATAAGGTTCCTTGAGACCCATGTCCTTTATTACTTGTACAAAACCGTCTCTTCCAACTGCGCCTCCTACGTTGAGTTTTCCGTTGCTTGCAAGGGGCAGCTCAACATTTCCATTGTCTAGATATCCCTTTACATTGCCCATACTGTCGGCAGTAACAAGAGCCGTACCTACAGGGCCGTTTCCATTTACCCTTATTGTAATCTTATCCTGTTCATTCTTTAATGTATATCCCATCATAAGACCTGCTGTAAGCATCCTTCCCAAGGTTGCAGAAGCTACTGGAGTTGTATTATGGTACTCCCTGGCCTGTTCCACAACTTCTGTTGTGTCCACTGCAAAAAATCTGAACATTATGTTCTTGTCAATTCCTCTAATCATGTGTTTCATTTATTACTCCTTATTGCATACAATTACAGTTCTTTCATCATCGGACCTGCTGCTTTCAAAGCTGTATCCGCTATAATTTTTAATATTTGAAAAACCTGCATTCTCAAGAATACTACAAAGCTTTTCTATTCTGTAAGACCGCTGCATCTGATGTTCGTTTAGTCGCCTGTACAAGCCCTTGTCTTCCCTAATGAAAAAGGTTATATCCATTTCACAGATATTTTCTTCTTGGTTATATTCATTTTCCCACACCATGAATATATTATCTTCTTCACTGACAATGGTCTTGTTCCCCAGAAAGTTTTCAAGCTTGTATATGGTGCTGTAATCAAAAATGAAAACACCTTTATCATCAAGGTGTTCATAGACACTTCTGAAAAAATCTGTCAGCTCAATATCATCAAGTAGATAGTTTATACCATCACAGCAACACAATGCAACATCAAATTTTCTGTCAAAAGAAATGTTTTTCATATCCATATTGAGAATTTCCACATTTGGATATTTTCTTAACTTCTCATATGCATGAACAAGCATCTCCTCGGATATGTCAAAAGCAGTGATCCTGTAGTTTTCGTCAGCAAGGACTCTTGTAACAGCTCCTGTGCCACAGGCTATTTCAAGAATCCTGCTACCCGTTATATTTTTCTTTATGAAATCCACCCATTCTTCATAGGGTATGTCTTCCATCATAATGTCGTATATTTCTGCAAATTCATTATAGCTCATCATTTCACCTGTTACTCTTT
>JAUVAG010000336.1 GCA_030591825.1 Dethiosulfatibacter sp. | reverse complement strand
GATAACGCAGCAAAGCTGCTTTCTTGAGGAATTATAAAATAAAATATATAATGGAGGATTTAATGGAGAAGAAATTTGTAATGCCAACATTTTTTGCTGTAGCATTTGTATGGTTCACAACCCACTTTGGTGGTGGATTCGCATCTGGTAGACAGGTTGTACAGTACTATATTGGTTATGGATGGTATGCATCATTTTTACCTATATTGTCACAGGCAATAGAAGCATTAGTATTTTATTACGCATGGAAATTTGCACTTGAAAAAAGGAAATACGATTATAGAAGCTGGACACTGGAATTTTATAAACCTGTAGAAAAAGTAATGTCTCCAGTATTTGAAGGAATTTTTCAACTTATATTAGTAACCGCAACTGCAGTGGCATTTGCAACAGGTGGAGCAACAATCACAAAAGTATTCGGAACAAGCTATATTCTTAATACATTAGTCATTGCTGCATTTATGTTGGTCCTGACAATATTCGGAGCAGGGCTTGTAAGAAAGGCTGCATCGTTTATAGCAGTAGCAATCATAACAGGTGTTCTCGTTGTTTACGTACCTAATGTTATTGCCAGCTGGGGAGATATAACAGCTAATATAGCAGGACTTAAGGCTGGAACAATAGAAAGTACAGGAACATTTGCACAGGCTCTTTGGAAGACCATGGTATACGCAGGATTCCAGTCATGTTGCCTTGGTGCTTATCTAGCCCATTCAAATGCTCTGAAAGATGTAAATGATGCTAAAAAAGCTGCAGGATGGGGATTTGTAATCAATGCAACAATACTAATGATATCAACCCTTGGAATCATGGCATTCTATCAAGATGGAATACTTGACGAAGCTGTACCTGCACTGTTTGTAGTAATGAATGGAGTAGGATCTGCATGGATGACTCCTCTTATTTCAATACTTATAATTCTAGGAGCAGTATCAACTGGTGTTAACTTGATTTACGGAACTACTAACAGAATAGTAAACTTCCTTGGTAAAAATGACAGTGAAGAAGTTCAAAAGGAAAAATTGACAAAGAGAAGTATGGGCGTATCTTTGGCTTATGTTGTAGCAACATGGTGTATAGCTCAGTTCGGTTTGATTCCATTGATAGCAAAAGGATATGGAACATTGGGATATATCGCCGTATTTGTAATAATCATTCCTCTTATTGTAAAAGGTTTAAAGGGATGGAAACCTGTTGCTGAAAGTGCGGATAAGGCAAACTAAAAATAAACTCAAGAAGAAAATGGAGGCATATATGAAAACAGAAATATCAAAAGTAATGACGGAGGAACTTGTAGGAAAATTAAAGGAAATATCAGGTAATGATTGGGTTGTAACGGATCTTTCGCAAATGCAGAGTTATTTGTATGATGAAACTGAACTTGCTGTAAGACCTGTAGCATCTGAAGACTGTGCCGTTATCAAGCCGGGAACAGCTGAAGAAGTGGCTGAAATAGTTAAGCTTGCCAATGAATATCTTGTGCCTATAGTGCCTAGAGGTGGTGGAACAGGTCTTTGTGGAGCAGCAATACCAACTAAGCCTAGTATTGTAATATCTTTAGAACGACTTAATAAGCTTGTAGAATTTGACGACAAGAATATAATGATAACCGTGGAAGCTGGAGTTACTCTTGAAGGACTTCTTGAAGAACTTAAAGAACATGACAAGCTTTTCTTCCCTGTACATCCTGGAGATGAGGGTGCACAGATAGGTGGAATGGTTGTTGAAAACGCCGGTGGTGTAAGGGCTGTAAAACACGGTATTATGAGAAATCATATAAAAGGTGTTGAAGTAGTTCTTCCAACTGGAGAACTTGTGAATCTAGGTGGAAAACTTATTAAAAACAACATGGGATATGATCTTCTTCATATGATGATAGGAAGCGAAGGTACTCTTGGAATAGTTACAAAGGCGACTCTTAAGCTTTATGCCAAGAATCCAAATATTGGTACACTTCTTGTATCATTCAATTCTGCTGAGGAAGCATCAGACGTAGTGCCTAAGATACTTCAGGATGGAATTACACCTCTTGCAATAGAATACATGGACAGAGAAGTTGCTTTGGAATCTGCCAAGCATATTGGACAGGCATATCCTGCAACTGAAGGCTGTGTTGACTTGATGTTTATCCTTGATGAAGCTACAGAAGATGAGCTTTATGAAAAGTGTGAAAGAATAGTTGGAATGTGTGAGGCAAACGGAGCAGTTGACAGTCTTATAGCAGAGACTACAAAAGAGCAGAGAGCCCTTCTTGAAATTAGAAGTAATGTTTATACTGCATACAAGGAAAATATTGCAGATGCTCTTGATATTGCAGTTCCTTCAGGTTCGGTTCCGGATATGTTAAAGGACATAGACAGAATTGCCAAGAAGTATAATACGACTTCTCCTGCAGTAGGACATATTGCTGACGGTAATGTACACAATTTCTTAATGCTCGACAATGGTGAAATCCCTGAATACATTGAAGACATTAGAAATGAAATGTACGATGCAGCCATAAGCTATGGTGGAACAGTAACTGCAGAGCATGGTACTGGAAAAACAAGGATGAAGCATATGGCTCAGCAGTATTCAGCACGTGAAATTGAGATAATGAAAAATATTAAGAAAGCTTTTGATCCTAACGGAATATTCAATCCAGGAACAATTGTGGACTAAAAAAT
>JAUVAG010000251.1 GCA_030591825.1 Dethiosulfatibacter sp. | reverse complement strand
TGGATATAGGGTCAACAACAGTCAAAATTGTAATAATAGACAACAAATACAATATCATTTATAAGGAATATAGAAGACATTATTCAGATGTAAGAAAAACTGTTATTGAAACAATAAAAAATTCAGAAAAAATTCTAAAAAACAATAGAATGAAAATAAATGTTACAGGATCCGGTGCAGTTGACGTTTCAAAATTTCTTGAAATACCTTTTATTCAGGAAGTTGCAGCATCAACTGTAGCAATAGAACAAAAAATACCATATACAGATGTAGCAATAGAGTTGGGTGGCGAAGATGCAAAAATCACATATGTCTCTGGTCAATTGGAACAGAGGATGAACGGTACCTGTGCCGGAGGTACGGGAGCCTTCATAGATCAGATGGCAATTCTTCTTAAAACTGATGCCATGGGTCTCAATGATATGGCCAAAGAACACGAAGTAATTTATCCAATTGCTTCAAGATGTGGAGTTTTTGCAAAGACTGACATCCAACCCCTTCTAAATGAAGGTGCAAGGAAGGAAGACATTGCAGTTTCAATTTTCCAGGCAGTTGTAAATCAAACAATCAGCGGTCTTGCCCAGGGAAGACCAATCAAGGGAAATGTAGCATTCCTTGGAGGTCCTCTATCCTTTTTGCCTGAACTTAGAAAAAGATTTATTGAAACACTAAAACTTAAGCCGGAACAAGTTGTATTCCCAGAAGATTCCCACTTTTTTGTAGCTCTTGGCGCAGCCATATCTGCTGAAGATTCGGATGAAACAAACATTGGAAAATATCTAAAAAAAATAGAACATATAGACAACAGCAAGATAAATAGAAAAAAAGAAATCGACAGCCTTTTTGAAACAGATAAGGACTATGAAGAATTCAAGACAAGACATAGAAAGCACAAGGTGAAAAAAGAAAACATAAAGAACTATGCTGGAAATGCATATCTGGGAATCGATGCAGGTTCTACAACTACAAAACTTGCACTCATAGGTGACCAGGGTCAGCTGTTGTATTCGTTTTACGGCAGCAATGAAGGCAACCCGCTAAACTCAACTATTGAGGCATTAAAAACCCTCTACGAAGAAATGAACGACTCTGCAACTATAATAAAATCCACTGTCACAGGATATGGAGAGCATCTCATAAAGGCTGCCCTTAATCTTGACATGGGTGAAATAGAAACAGTGGCTCACTACAAGGCTGCAAACTTTTTCCTCAAAGATGTTGATTTTGTAATCGACATAGGTGGCCAGGACATGAAAAGTCTGAAAATCAAAAACGGAGTCATTGACTCAATAATGCTCAACGAAGCATGTTCTTCTGGATGTGGTTCCTTCATTGAAACCTTTGCGAATTCATTGAACCTCCCTGTAAAGGAATTTGCAAAAATGGCAGTGGAATCCCAACATCCAGTGGACCTTGGAACCAGATGTACCGTTTTCATGAATTCCAAAGTTAAGCAGGCTCAAAGAGAAGGAGCAACCGTAGGAGATATTTCAGCCGGAATATCCTATTCAGTAATCAAAAATGCCCTGTACAAGGTAATCAGGCTTAAATCTATGGATGATATGGGTGATAAAATAGTTGTACAAGGCGGCACATTCTACAATGATGCTGTTTTAAGAGCTTTCGAGCTAATAACAGGAAGAGAGGTTATACGTCCCGATATAGCAGGTATAATGGGTGCCTTCGGCGCCGCTCTAATAAGTAGAGAAACTGTCAAAGAAGGAGCCAAAAGCTCTGTCCTTGGACCTAGGGAACTTGACGAATTCACAAGCAACGTATCCCTTGAAAGATGCGGTCTATGTGGAAACAACTGCCTACTTACAATAAACAGGTTCAATAGCGGCAAATCCTTTATAACAGGAAACAGATGTGAAAAAGGATCGGAAAAAATACTTAAAAGCCTAAAGAAGAAAAATATTGAAGAAATTCCAAATCTTTATAAGTATAAATACGAAAGGGTTTTCGACTACAAGTCCCTTCCCCTGGCTGAAGCAAAAAGGGGCATAATTGGAATACCAAGGGTTTTGAACATGTACGAAGACTATCCATTCTGGCATGCACTTTTAACCAATCTTGGATACAGGGTTATTCTTTCAGCCCACTCCAATAAGAAAATATACGAACTGGGAATTGAAACGATTCCTTCTGAATCAGTGTGTTATCCAGGCAAGATAGCCCATGGCCATATAGCAAACCTCATAAACAAGAAAATAAAAACCATTTTTTATCCATGCGTACCTTATAATATCAAGGAAGATTCAAGAGCCGACAACCACTACAATTGCCCTGTTGTAACATCATATCCTGAAACAATAAAGGCAAACATGGACCTTGTACACAAGGATGTCAAGTTCTTCAAGCCTTTTCTAAACCTTAACGATAAAGATTCTATTATTAAGAAACTTTTCCTCACATTGAAGGAAGAGGGTGTAACTAAAAATGAAATAAGTGCTGCAGTAAAAGCCGGATACAAGGAGCTTTCAGCATACAAGTTAGATGTGAAAAAAGCAGGCCAGGATGCAATTAAATACATAAACAACAAGGGTACCTATGGCATAGTGTTGGCAGGAAGACCCTACCACATTGACCCTGAAATAAATCACGGAATACCGGAAATGATTAATTCATATGGCTTTGTAGTATTGTCTGAGGACAGCATATCCCACCTTTCAAAGGCCAAGCGACCTCTCAGAGTGGTTGACCAATGGACATACCAAACAAGGCTTTATAATGCTGCGGAATTTGTTGCCAAGAGAAACGACATAGAGCTCGTACAACTAACTTCCTTTGGTTGCGGACTTGATGCAGTTACAACGGATCAGGTGCACGAAATACTTGAAGACAATAACAAGGTTTATACACTTATAAAAATTGATGAAATAAACAACCTGGGGGCTGTAAGGATACGTATACGTTCACTTCTTGCAGCAATCAAGGAAAGACGTGAAAAGAATATTCTTGTGATGGAATCACCGTCTAGATACAAGAAAATCATATTCACAAAAGAAATGAAAAAGGATTATACAATACTTGCACCTCAAATGTCACCAATTCATTTCCAGTTTTTCAAGACAGGAGCACAAAAATCAGGAATAAACCTGGAAGTCCTTCCTTCTGTAGACAAAAATGCGGTAGATGAAGGTCTCAAATATATAAACAACGATGCATGCTACCCTTCAATCATAACCATAGGACAGTATTTGAACGCCTTGAAATCAGGAAATTACAACCTTAACAAGACCGCTCTAATAATGTCACAGACCGGAGGCGGATGCAGAGCTACGAACTATATAGCATTTACAAGGAAAGCATTAAAGGACAACGGTATGGAACAGGTTCCAGTTATTTCATTCTCAGCGGGACTTGACAATCATCCTGGGTTTAAAATCACTCCAAGACTTATCAATAACCTTATAATGGGAATAGTCTACGGCGACCTTTTCATGAAAGTGCTCTACAAGACAAGACCTTATGAAAAAATCAAAGGTTCTGCAAACAAGCTTTATGAACACT
>JAUVAG010000309.1 GCA_030591825.1 Dethiosulfatibacter sp. | reverse complement strand
TATTTCGTCTACCTTGAAAGGATAACCTACGGAGATATGCTGGCCTTCATTCTTTATATCAGCTTTTTTCTGGAACCTCTCAAAAAACTTACAAACTTTGCGGAGCAGTACCAGAATGGAATGTCTGGATTCGAAAGATTTTCTGAGCTTATGGCTATTGAGCCTAAGATTAAAAACATTGAAAATCCAAAAACTCTATCTGATGTAACCGGAGACATATCAATAGAAAACGTGTCCTTCTCCTATGAAAATAACAAGGAAAACAAGGTTCTCAAAGATGTAAATATTAAAATCAAAGCTGGCAAGACTATTGCTCTTGTAGGTCCTTCTGGTGGAGGAAAAACAACACTCTGCCATCTCATACCTAGATTTTACGATGTTACAAATGGTGAAATCAAAATAGACGGCGAAAATATAAAAGATTTTTCAATCAAGTCACTTAGAAGCCATATAGGACTGGTACAGCAAAATGTATTCCTCTTCACCGGAACAATAAGGGAAAATATAATATATGGAAACCTTGATGCTACGGACGAGGAAATAATAGAAGCAGCTAGAAGCGCAAGCATCCACGACTACATTACATCACTTCCTGAAGGATATGACACCTTCATAGGTGAAAGAGGAATCAAACTATCTGGAGGCCAAAAACAGAGGCTTTCCATTGCAAGGGTTTTTCTTAAGAATCCTCCAATACTCATTCTCGACGAGGCCACCTCTGCCCTTGACAATGCAACGGAATTAGTCATCCAGGAATCACTGGAAAGACTGTCAAAAGGAAGAACAGTCCTTGTAATAGCACACAGACTTTCGACAATAAAAAACGCCGACGAGATTATAGTAATCAACGACAGCGGTATCCAGGAACAAGGATCCCATGAAGATTTACTGGAATCAGGTGGTATATATTCAAATCTTTACAAATCACAGTTCAAGGGATTTATGTAATGCTCAAATAATATACCAAACAAAAAACATCAGCTAACTATCTCATTAGAGATTTCGCTGATGTTTTTATTATTTTTGTTTGGCAAATTTTATCCATCCAACTATTGTTGCACATACCGCAAATAATACCACCGCTGCTGAAAAATATACAATAAAATCGATTACCATTTTATTACCTCCATATGTCTTTATACTCTCTCCACTTCATTCCGGTCAATTTCCTCAGGTCTAAATAGACCTTTAGCTTCATAGTTGGATGTTATTGCCTGCACTATTATAAGAACAACCAGGTTTGCTACTATTCCCGCTATAAGTGAAGGTATTCCAAATGGTTCTCCCAGTATTTTGGGACCCCATATAACTGTAATAATCATACCTGAAATTATGGACGGTACCCCTGCATATGGTGAAATCTTTCTTTCCATCGCCTTTCCCCAAATCAAAGCAACTACAATAGGTGGCACAATGGAAGGCGCCCACAGATAGTAAGTGTAAATCATCAAATCCATTACACTTGGAACCGTTACTGCAGCCATAATTCCTCCTGCTCCGATTATTATAGTTGACAGTTTAGATACTTTCAAAAGCTTCTGGTCGTCTGCATCCTGGTTGATAAACTTATTGTATATGTCTCTTGTGAATATTACAGCTGCGCTGTTTAATATGGAGTCTCCTGTAGACATTATTGCTGAAAGCATGGCTCCAAATACAACGCCCACAACTCCTACAGGAAGAAACTCTCTTACAACCATACTCATTACAAGGTCCGGATTGGTATTTGGAATTAGTATTACACCAGCCAAGCCTATCACTATAGCCATTATAGTAAAAAATCCGTAGTATACTCCGAATAATGTCACACCCCATTTAGTGCTCTTTGGATCTTTGGTTGTCAAGTACCTTTGAACATAAAAAGGAGCTATTGCTTCTCCTAGGAAAAATGTGAGAAAAAATGCAAGAAGCTTCAATGCAGGCCATCCTGCCGTTATAGAGGTATGCATTTCATCCAGATTTGCCAGCAGTGCTTCTCCTCCACCTACTTTATTGTAGATTATGACTGCCGACAAGGTTATTCCTGTAGCAAGTACAATGAATTGCACTGCATCAGTATATATCACCGCCCACATACCTCCTGCCCATGTATATACGACAACTATAACTGAAGCTATAATAGTCATGGGAATTAAATCAAATCCGGTTATTGTCTGTAGTATCCTACCCATTGCCAATAACTGCACACCAAATATGCTGACACTATATATGAATGTAAATATACCTGTTACAAACCTACCGGCCCTTCCATAATAGTATCCCATTACGTCGCCAACAGTATAGATATTCCCCATTTCTCTCATTTTGGGAGCTATAAATATTCCTGTCAGCACCTGGTTTAAAACAAAACCTATTGTGATTACAAAAATTACTATTCCAGTATGATATGCATAGGCAACCCTGCCTATTGTTGCTCCACCTCCAGTTGCAGTTGCAGCCATTGTTGCAAAAAGCAAGGCTGTCGGTATCTGTCTTCCTGCAACGGCATAATCGTCAAAAGAATCAATCTTTTTAGATGAAAAATATCCTATTCCCAATATTGCCAGAAAATAAATAAATATTATAGATAAATCAAACAATCCTACGCCCATTAAAATATCTCCCTATATTTATATAAAACTTTCAATACAATACCCCAAATACAATTTGAAACGATCATCAGTGTTTGATAAATCGCACTCCAGTATTTTCTCGATTTTTGTTATTTGATAATTTACAGTGTTTCTGTGAATAAATAATGTTTCAGCTACTCTTTGCAGGCTTCTATTATTAACTATGTATAATCTCAATACTTCCTTATAATTAGTATCATTTGTTTTGTCGTATTCCTCTAATATCCCAATGGAATTTTCATAATACTCCTTTAAAACTCCCTTTCCACACACTGAAGTCAATACTTTATATACTCCAATATCCTCATAATGAATCATTTTGT
>JAUVAG010000167.1 GCA_030591825.1 Dethiosulfatibacter sp. | reverse complement strand
GTCGATCTTTGAATAGTGTACAAACACATCAGTTCCCTCATCACTTGTAATGAATCCGAATCCTTTTTTTGAATCAAACCACTTAACTGTTCCTCTTTGCATTATATATATCCCTCCGAAAATTATGTATTTCCTTTAACTGATGTTCGAAAAACTAAAATATATTCCCTTAATTATTGTAACCAATAGATTTAACTACAAATAACATTTAAATCTAAAAATGAATCAATTTTAATTAAACAAATCATTCCACTTAAAGGCCTAAAAATATTATATACTCATATTCACCTCTATGCAAGATTTTTCATTCCATTTCGCTGTATTTACACTCGTATTGACAGAGCAACTGACTGATTGTAATAAATATAAAATTAATCAATAATTTTTATTGACATATTTCTCTATATTTGATATCATAATTATGCATGAGGGCGCATAGCTCAGCTGGGAGAGCACCTGCCTTACAAGCAGGGGGTCATAGGTTCGAGCCCTATTGCGCCCACCATCTAAAAAATCTGCAGAAATCTGCAGATTTTTTTATATTTTATAATCCATTTGACTTTATACCTCAAAATAGAGAGAATACAATCGAAATTTATTATTGAACGGAGTATCCATGGATATTAAAACCGGGAAAAACATTAATATGAATAAAATAACATTAAATCTGGCACTTCCTGCCATTGCTGAAATGCTTCTTCAAACCCTCATGGGAATTGCCGATACAGCAATGGTCGGAACACTTGGATATGCAGCAATTGCAGCCGTAGGTCTTTCAGACAACCCAATGATGGTCATGATGGCATTTTTTGCAGCAATAAGTGTTGGAACAACGGCGCTTGTAGCAAGATTCACAGGGGCCAACAATCATTCTGATGCAATGAAAACAATAAAGCAATCTCTGTATATGAGCATATTATTTTCAATTATATTCACTGCCGTCATGATGACAATATCAAAAAACATAGTTGTAATGATGGGTGCAGAAAAATCCCTGGTTCCTTTGGCAAACAGCTATCTGGCAATAGCACTGATCGGTCTTCCCGGAATGATAATATCAATGATAATGTCCGGAGCCTTACGGGGAACTGGCGACACAAAAACTCCAATGTTAGTAAACGGATTTTCCAATATACTAAATATTGTAGGCAACTTTTTTCTGATATTTCCCACAAGAATTCTATCCCTTCCAATTCCACTTCTGGACTACAGCTTTTCCTTCAAAATGATTGGTGCAGGATATGGTGTTACGGGTGCAGCCATAGCAACTACATTAAGCCGTATTGTAGCCGCCCTGTTTATGCTCTATTACGTTATTGATAAAAACGGGAAGTATCAGATCAAACTTTTTGAAAATATAAAAATCGACAAGAGTCTTATAGGACGTATATTAAAAATCGGACTTCCCGCCGCCGCCGAACAGATGCTGCTGCGGTTTGCCCAGCTTACATATTTCAGAATCATCGCTCAACTAGGTACCACAAGCATTGCAGTATTTAAAATTTCGATGACTGCAGAGTCTTTGTCCTTCATGCCCGGCTGGGGTTTTGCACTGGCTTCAACCACACTTGTAGGTCAGTATCTTGGAAGTGAAGACCCTGAAAATGCAAGAAAAGGATGCTTAACAGCAAACAAAATGGCAACAATAGTCATGACGATTTTCGGACTTCTTTTCTTCTTCACTCCGAGAACATTTATTCTGATATTTACGAGAGATGAAGAAATAATAAGAATCGCAGCTGTATGTCTGCGTATAATAGCCTTATCTCAGCCCTTGCTTGCATCAACCATGGTGTTTTCCGGTGGACTTAGGGGTGCAGGAGACACAAAGACGGTGCTGTGGGTTACGGCTCTCAGTTCCTGGATTATAAGAGTCGGTCTTGGTTATATTTTAACCTTTACTGCAGGCATGGGAATGCCAGGAGCATTTATTGCAATGGCACTGGATCTGTCTGTACGAGGCGTGATATTTGCATATATTTTCAACAAAGGAAACTGGAAGAATATAAAGGTATAAATTAAAAGTTCAATAGTATTCCATAGGTTTTTATCTGTAATTTATATCCTCTATTCCATCCATTATCCTTGGCACTATCTGTTTCTTTCTTGATATTACACCCTCAAGGAAAAATCCTTCGCCATCCTTGTTGAAAGAGGATTTCACCACACCGGGAATCCTTGAATAACTAATTATATAGGACCCTTCCCTAATAATATCTGTAAATACCGCCATTACTATATCCACATTAAGCTCTCCCAATTTCCCTTTTAATGTTTTAATTTCATCTTCCTCTTCTGTCATTACTTCATTGATATCCATAGTGAAAATTTGGGATATTCCAAACTTTATCCCCTTATGCTCAAATTCCTTGTAATCTGTATAGAAAATTTCATCCTTAGTCATTCCTTTAAGTGAAGTCCCTACCTTAAACATGTCAAATGCGTATTCACTTAGATCAATATCCAGTTTTTCAGATAGCTCCCGAGCATATTTTCTATCTTTTTCAGTAGTTGTTGGTGACTTGAAGAAAAGCGTATCCGATACTATGCCTGACATTATAAGTCCTGCAATATTGTCAGGTATCTCCACACCCTTTTCCCTGTACATCTCATAAATGATGGTATTGGTACTGCCTAAAGGTTCGTTCCTGAAGCTTATTGGATAAGTAGTGGCTATGTTTCCAATCTTGTGGTGGTCCACTATTTCAAGTACTTCAGCCTCATTTATTCCTTCAGCGCTCTGCTCGAATTCATTATGGTCAACAAGAATAACCTTCTTCTTCGATGGTTTCAGTACGTGACGCCTGCTCAGTATTCCAAGATATTTCTTGTCATTGTCCACAACTGGAAACTTGGAATGCCCGGAGTTTGACAACAACTCCTTGAAATCCTCCAGATAGCTGTTGCTGTATACCTTTACAATTTCTCTTTTCATTATACTGTCAAGCTTATTTGAAAGGTTTATAAGCTTCGTGGTATTGAAGGTATTGTTGGGAGTACTTATTATGTTTACTCCCCTTTTCTTAGCTTTCTTGACATACTCTTCAGGAGTATGCCTTCCTCCAGTCACTATTATAAGCTCGACGCCCATGTCCACTGCATAACTTATTATTTCATATCTGTCTCCCACAATAACTATGGAATCATTGTCAAGAATATTGTCTTTCATTATGGTTGAAGTATGGTATGCAGTTACAGTTATACTTCCTTTTATTATGTCATTTGCCCTGCTCAAGGCCGTCCCATCAAGTGTATCTAGCATATTTTCGTAGGTTGAATCTATTGCCATGTTCTCGCTGAATATATGGTTCATTGCTATATCCTTCATGGTGATTATTCCCTTTAATTTACCATCCTCTCCAGTTACAGGAAGAGTTCTGATTCTGTTGTCATTCATATAGTTGTATGCAGAATATATGGATCTTCCCTCTGGCAAGGATTCGATTTCATCATAATCTAAGTCCTTAATCTGAATCTTTACATTGTCAAGTTTTTCAGGCACATCCATATTGAAGTAATCAAATATATATTTTGTTTCCTTATTAACATCACCAAGAACCTTTGGAACTGTATTTTCCAAAAGGCTGTTCTTTAAATACGAAAGTGCTACTGCAGAAGTCACACTGTCAGTATCGGGATTTCTATGCCCGAAAATATATTTTCTTTCCATAAAATACCTCCATAAAAATTAACTTCAAAAATAATACTAATTATATCATATAATACCTGTCTCGTAAAAGCACTATGAAAGCAAAGTATATTTTTCCAATATTCATTATTAAATGTTTTTATACAATTTGTGAATAAGAAGCTTAAAGTGTGGTATCAATAATTTAGATTCATAGAAGGAGTAACCAATGAAAAAAAATATATTAAAAAACAATAATGGTTTTACATTAATAGAATTAATTGTATCTATTGCAATTTTATCATTTGCTGTTGTAGGGTTTTTAAATCTATTTGTTTACAGCACATCCTATGTCGCACAAGCTAGACAAAAAAGTAATACTTCAGCCGTTGTACAGACAAAAGCAAATGAATCCATAGACTCGGGAACTCCCGCCGAAGGTTCAGAAATTTCAAATAAAAGCCTTGATATTTATGTCAAAACTGACTATTCTATCACCGTTGATGTGACTGAAATAACAGTACCAAATAACAACGGGAATCAATCATCAGAAATCACTGCTGTATTACCATAACTGAAGCAATCAATAATATATTCAATTATAATCAAACAAACCCTTGCCATTGCATGGGTTTGTTGTTTTTTGGGGTAAATTTATTATAAAAATGTAACAAATGTATAAATACTTCTTCCTTAGGTATATATTCTTCAAACGGGTAATAATTAATATGTATTCAGTATATGT
>JAUVAG010000317.1 GCA_030591825.1 Dethiosulfatibacter sp. | reverse complement strand
GCATCTATTGCCGCTCCACCAGCCAAAAGCTCTTCGAATTTAAAGCTGTGGCCACACTTCTCTTCAACTGCCTTCAGTACCCTTACGGCCTGATCTATTATCTCAGGACCTATTCCATCACCCTTAATTAGTGCTATTTTGTATTCCATTTTATCCTCCAGTTTTCATTTTATCCATATTAGATTAATTATATTTGTTTTATCCTATTTGTTCTTCCTGCTTTTCTTCATATATCATTTTATTTACAGCATTTACATAGGCCTTGACACTTGCCTCAACGATGTCCGTAGAAAGACCTCTACCGATATATACATTTGAATTTTCATTTCCTATTTCCCTAAGCTTTACTGTAGCATCACCAAGGGCGTCCTTGCCTTCAGTTACAGAATCCATTGACCAGTCTTCCAGTTTCAGTTTTTTGCCTACAATCTTTTCTATGGCCTTAAAAGCTGCATCTATTGGTCCGTCTCCAGTACTAACTTTCTCAATAGACTTGTTCCCTGCCTTCATCTTTACAATAGCAGTTGAAGTGATTGTATTTCCAATGTTAATAACAAATCTTTCAAGTTCCACTTCTTTGGGAACGGCTACGTTTTGTCTTGAAACAATTGCATCAATGTCTCTTTCATGTACTTCCTTCTTCTTGTCTGCAACATCCTTGAATCTAGTAAAGGCTTCTGCAAGCTCTTCTTTTGTAAGGGTGTATCCCATTGTTATAAGCTTGTCGTTGAATGCATGTTTACCAGAGTGTTTTCCAAGAACAAGCTTGTTCTCACTAAGTCCTACAGACTCCGGTGTCATTATTTCATAGGTTTCTTTATTGCTCAACATGCCGTGCTGATGAATTCCAGATTCGTGAGCAAAGGCATTCGCTCCAACAATTGCCTTGTTTGGCTGTACCTTTACACCAGTAATACTTGACAACAACTCGCTTGATCTCATGATTTGAGTAGTATCTATGTTTACTGTATATGGGTAGATGTCTTTTCTTGTATTAAGAACCATGGCAATTTCTTCAAGGGATGCATTTCCAGCTCTCTCTCCGATACCGTTGATTGTGCATTCTATCTGAGTTGCTCCTGCCCTAATTGCTGAAAGGGAATTCGCAACGCCAAGTCCCAAATCATTGTGGCAATGTACGGAAATGTCCACCTTGTCAAGTGCTGGACACTTGCCTCTAATCTTCATCAAGAAATCGTAGTATTCTTCAGGTGTTGTATATCCTACAGTATCAGGAATATTTATTGTTGTAGCTCCTGCATTTATTACCCTTGTGAATATCTTTGCAAGGAAATCAACATCACTTCTAGTGGCATCTTCAGCAGAAAACTCTATGTCTGAAAGATATTTTTTTGCATGTTTAACCATTTCTTCTGCCCTGTCCATTACTGCTTCAGGAGACATTTTAAGCTTGTATTCCATATGTATTGGCGAGGTTGCTATGAATGTATGAATCCTTGGGCTTACTGCACCCTTTACACTTTCCCATGCCTTATCTATATCATCTTTGTGTGTTCTGACAAGACTGGCGACTGTAGTATTTTCTATAACTCCTGCAACTTCCTTTATAGCAAGCAAGTCTCCAGGTGAAGCAGCAGCAAAGCCCGCCTCTATTATGTCAACATTAAGTTTTTCGAGTTGCTTTGCCAATTGAAGCTTTTCTTTTAAATTCATGGAACAACCCGGTGATTGCTCTCCATCTCTCAAAGTAGTGTCGAAAATTTTTATACTTTTACCCATGATTTTCTCCTCTTTTTTATCATTTTTTTATTTAGCTAAAATCTGGTTCCCATTAATCAGATTTGGTTTTACATACAAAAAATCCCGTCTCTGACTTACGTCAGAGACGGGATGTATTTACCCGCGGTACCACTCTGTTTATATAGATATACTATATCCATATCTCTTATCCGAGTTCAATCAAACTCTTAGCCTGTAACGTGGCATCCGTATTTTCCTACTATATTCAGAAAATCTGCTCTGGAGTGAGTGTATTTTCACGACTGTATCGATTTCCACCACCATCGACTCTCTGAAACATGTCTTTTGAAAACTTTTTTCTCCATCACTGCATTTATTTATTGAAGTGATTTTAGCACAAATGTTACATATATGTCAATAACTATTTTACTTTTTCGTCATTTTTTAGATGAAGGTAGAATATTTCATGATAAAGTTCCTCAAGACTTGTAGTATTACCTTCCCTCTGAAGAAGCTCATTCTTTTTACCGGAAAGAACTATCCTTCCTTCCGAAAGAAAATAGAAATCCGTGCAAAGTTCTTCCAAAAGTCTCATCTGATGGCTTGTCATTACTATGGTCATTCCCTTGTGTCTCAAGTTTTTCAGAATTATAGAAAGATCAGATATCCCCTTTATGTCCACACCTGCTGTAGGCTCGTCAAGTATGAGTATTTCAGGATTCTTCAAAAGTTCCGTTCCTATATTTAGGCGCCTCTTCATTCCTCCCGAAAGCTTTTTGACTTTCTTGCCCTTAACTTCCAAAAGTCCCAGACTATTCAATACTTCTTCCATCCTTTGGGAAGCTTCCCCCAATTTAAGACCATACAGGCCTGCAAAGAACCTCATGTTGGCTCCAACGGTCAAGTCGCTGTAAAGGGCGATTTCCTGAGGCACATAGCCTATTTTCCCCCTCATTGAGGAAACAGGTTTACCTTCTATTAGAATACTGCCCGACTCAGGTCTTGAAAGTCCGCATATGATTTTTAGTACAGTAGTCTTTCCAGTTCCATTGGGACCAATTATTCCTGCAAACTCTCCATTATCCATATGCAGGTTCAAACCTTTAAGTATCTCTTCCTTGCCGAATTTTTTCCTTATGTCTTTAAGATCTACGTTCATAATGCTTCCTCCCCGTAATATTCATT
>JAUVAG010000229.1 GCA_030591825.1 Dethiosulfatibacter sp. | reverse complement strand
TGAAGAACAAAGTTGATTCCATTTCTTACAGCCGACTGCATGACCATCATTGCTTCATATCCTGCCTGAGGTGACAATAGCTTTGCATCATTTAATGTCCCGCCGCCTCTTGATGGCAATCCGTAAAACCCGGCCATTTTTGCACAATATTCCACGCAGATTGATGATTCAGGAGCTCCTATGCAGAATGATCCGTCCCTCATATCTGCCGATGAACTTGCCGAGCCGTAAACTACAGGAGTCCCTTCCTTAAGCATCTGAGAAACCACTACACCTGCAAGACTTTCAGCATTTGACACCACTATTGTTCCAGCTATTGTAACGGGTCCAGTTGTTCCAGCCATTACTGCCGGAGAAATGATTACAGCCTGGTTGTTCTCCACATGATTGATCATTGAATTAAGCATATTGTAGTCGAACTGAAGTGGTGATGCACTACTTATTATGGACATAGTCCTTGTTTTTTCCTTAAGTCCTTCTTCGCCGAAAACAATTTTCAGCATGTCCATTGACATCTTTACTTCTTTTGGTGCGCCCATACCGCCGAAGATGCATTTGTCCGAATAGTCAACTGTCGAATATAACATCATTGGATATACATTTTCTGTTCCCATATCATCAGGAGTAACCATTACTCCTCCATTGATATTAAAATGCTCCGTTTCATGAACAAGTTTCAAGAACTTGATATAGTCTTTATACTTTGCAGGTCTTTCTTTTCCATCATATTCAGTGATTATGGGGAATCCTGAATTTGAAGATGCAAATTCAATATTCCCATTACCTATTCTCATGTCATTTTTGGAATTTCTAGCATATATACGAAATTCCGAAGGTGCCTTGCCAATCCATGTCATTACATCCTTTTCTGAAAAATAAGCAGTTTCACCTTCGATCTTTATTCCTTTCTTTTTCAAAAGATCAATGATTCCTTTATGATGAAACTGAACTCCTACTTTTCCCAATATTTCTATGGATGCCTTATGTATTTTGTTGAGTTTATCATCATAAGCAGTCATACTAGTTTCCCATCAAGCTATTTGCAAGTTCCACAGCTTCAGTAGAATCCGGGGAATAGTTTGCACCTATTTCTTCTGCATAATTTACAGTTACAGGTGCTCCACCAATCATAACCTTCACATTATCATAGAGGCCATTTTCTTTAAGTCCATCAACAGTCTTTTTCATTGATAGCATTGTAGTAGTAAGCATGGCCGACATTCCAACTATATCAGCATTATGCTCCTTCACTGCTGCTATAATTTTATCTGGAGATGCATCAACTCCAAGGTCCACTACTTCATATCCTGAGCTTTCCATCATCATGCATACAAGCTTCTTTCCTATATCGTGAAGATCTCCTTTTACTGTTGCAAATACAGCTTTACCTTTTGATGTAACATCTCCTTCTTTCAACAAAGGCTTTAGTATTTCCATTCCTGCATTCATTGCCTTTGATGCTATTAAAACCTCTGGAACAAACAACTCACCATTTTTGAATTTCTCTCCTACAACATTCATTCCTGCCATAAGACCATCGCTAATAATAACTTTTGGCTCAAGTCCATTATTTATAGCCTGTTCTGTATACATTTTTACATCATTAACTTTTCCCGCTTTTAAAGCTTCTGCTATTCTAGTTAACTCCATTTCACCCTCCAAAGATACGTTTTCTTAATTACATATATATTAAGCAATTAACGTGCCAACTCTTATATTTTATTAAATGGCTGTTTTTAGCTAAAAAGGTCTACTTAACTCCCTCTCGTGCTAAATGAATTTGCATCACATCCTGTTTTTGATGCAAATTCATTTAGCACGGAAACTTTTGTTTACTGGAGGTCTAATTATCTCCAATAAACAAAGCTCAAATGTCAACCATTCGAGCTTTTTTAAATAATTATTCACTTACTTTAATATCGTATTTCTTCATCTTCTTGTAAAGGTTTTGCCTTGAAATTCCCAGTGTTTTTGCTGCAGCGGTCATATTACAATTTGAATTTTCCAGATCAAATATTATCCTATTCTTTTCTATGGTTTCCATCTCATGCTGAAGGGTATTCTGAACCAAGCTTATCTCTTCTTTTGACTTCTTTGATGACGTCGATGTTTTGAGGAAATAAGCAGGAAGATGCTCAGCATTAATTTCATTGCTGTATCTGGACATTACAATGGCACATTCAATTACATGCTCCAATTGTCTGACATTGCCTTCCCATTCATTCTTCATAAAAAGATAATACACCATCTTATTTACAGGCTTCTCATCGAGTCCCAAATTCCTTGATTTCATTTTGATAAAATAGTCCGTCAACATTTCAATATCATCTATTCTTTCTCGAAGAGAAGGTATCCTAATAAAGACAACTCCCAATCTGTACAGAAGATCATTCCTTATTTTACCCTGTTTAACCTCTTGAAATGGATCCATGTTTAAAGCGCTGATTATTCTTGAATCAACCTTTACTTCCTCCGAACCTCCCAGTCGCCTAACAGTTCCTTCCTGTATTACCCTTAGAAGCTTAGCCTGAAGAATTAAAGGCATCGAGTTGATTTCATCTAAAAATATCGTTCCACCCGAAGCCAGCTCAAAAAGACCTTTTTTATTTTCAGCACCTGTAAAAGCCCCTTTTACCGACCCGAAAAAAATGCTTTCCATAAGGTTTTCAGGCACCGCCGAACAGTTCACAGCTATAAACTTTTTTCTCTTTCTGGAGCTGTCATTATGAATACTCTGAGCTATCAGTTCCTTTCCTGAACCAGTTTCTCCATATATGATAATATTCGAGTCTGTTCTGGCAACTTTTTTAGCATCTTCAATAAGTTTAAGCACCTGTTTACTTTCTCCTACTATACTGTCAAATGTATACTTGCCGCTAGAACTCCTCATATATGAATCATGATTACTTCTTGCTTCAACGATCTCTGCTACATTCAATATAAATAAAAAATAACTTTTTTCAAAAAAAGATACTTGGACTTTATTTATCTCGAACATTCCACCTTCATATTCGAAAGTCCCCAATCCTTCCTTTAATTTAGAAATGTTTTCTGAAATCATATATGCGATTTCCATATAATTATCAAAGCTCTTGTTCTTCCATAGAATGTTTCCATTTTGTTTGATAAGAAGGAGCCCTTTGCTGAAACTATCTAAAAAAATCTTGTTTTGCCTTAGAATCGTATTAATATCCATTAAAAACACCTATAGGGAGTTAATATATTCTTCTTCTTCAAATTCAGCCCTTCTGTTTGGACAATCAACTTTTCTACAAAGAATACAGTTGTGGAATTCATTTTCACTTAAAAACATGAAACCAGATACACTTCTTACAGGATTTATCATTCCCGATTCAAGAACACTTAATCCAAGATCTGAAGGCTTACCTTCAAGAAGATCAAATATCTTATTTACTTCTACAGTGCTCCAATCCTGAATCGAACCTGGATTAATATGAGAAATGCCATGTACGTTGTAATCAGCCTTGATTTTATCCCTCATTGCTTCTCTTATCTGCGTCAATGCTAAATATTCAACTTTTTCGGGGCTTCATCAGTTTGTGTGGTGAAGCTATAGCCTTTCATCTGAGCACGAATCTACTTCTTACATGATTATCATAATGATTCTTAGAAGCATCTTGCAGCAGTCAAGGGCGAGCAAAGCTC
>JAUVAG010000265.1 GCA_030591825.1 Dethiosulfatibacter sp. | reverse complement strand
GCTCCCAACTCAAACATGCCAGCATATTATTTTTTTGAAACTGCTATGATGCATGAAGGGACTGATGGTAATTTTTATTCACAGATTATCAGGTCGAGGGGCGGAGATGTTCTTGAGCTTAATAATTTTAAGCCTGGAGATGTTAATGCAGACAGAGATTATTTGACTGGAGCAATTACATATAGTGTTAATGACAGAGGAAAGTTTACCAAAGTGGATCCATCAGAAATCTTCCATGTACCGGGGCTTGGATATGATGGCATAAAGGGATACAGTCCAATAACTATGGCGAGGAATGCAATCGGTCTTGGTATAGCTTCAGAAACTTTTGGAGCGGACTTCTTTGCAAATGGAGCTACTGTTGGAGGAGTGCTAGAACATCCAGCAAATTTATCTGATCCTGCAAAAAATGGTTTAAGGGATGCCTGGAATGAAATGTACAAGGGAGTGGGCAACAGCCACAAGGTCGCAGTACTTGAAGAAGGTATGAAATATACACAAATTGGCATATCTCCTAATGACAGTCAGTTTCTTGAAACTAGAAAGTTCCAGGTCGAAGATATAGCCAGGATTTACAGGGTACCTTTGCACCTGATCCAGAACTTGGACAAGGCGACAAACAATAATATTGAGCACCAGAGCCTTGAATTTATTCAATACACAATGTTTCCCTGGTTCAGAAGGTGGGAAAGTTTCATAAACTTTAAGCTATTTTCTAAGAAGGAAAGGTCTGAAGGTTACTATGCGGAGTTCCTTATTAACACATTGCTCAGAGCTGATGCAAAGACAAGAGCATATGTGCTGCATCAAATGAGAAATGATGGTGTGATTAATGGCAATGAGTGGAGAGAGCTTGAGAACATGAATCCAATAAAAGAAGGCAATGTGTATATGGCTAATGGTAATTATAAAAGAGTTGATGGAATAATCAAAGAAGGGAGTGAGTAAAATAGGTGATTTTTTAAGTATTGATGAATTTAAACAGAAGTTTAGGAAAGAAGAGAGTTTAAAGGACATAGAAGATTTAAAGTTGAGGAAGTCATACACAGTGCAAAAAGGTGAGATTGTTGAAGAAAAGGGAAGTTTAATAGTTCCGTTTATAATTTCAACGGCTGCTAGGGACCGAGATAATGACATTATAGCAATGGATGGATGGGATTTAAAGAATTACAATGAAAATCCAGTTGTACTGTGGGCGCACCGGTATGGAGAGCCGCCTGTAGGAAAAGCATTAAACACGAGGATTGATGCGGATAGTCTTAAATCAGAGGCGAAATTCACTCCCAAGGACTTGAATCCATTCGGATATATGATTGGCCAGATGTATAAGGAAGGATATCTCAATGCGGTATCGGTTGGATTTAATCCAACGGAATACAAGTGGGCAGAGGATGAAGACAGACCATGGGGAATTGACTATGCAAAGCAGGAACTCCTGGAATACAGTGCAGTTCCAGTGCCGGCAAATCCGGATGCATTGACTGATGCAAAGAGCAAAGGTATTGATCTAGCTCCTATGATGGAGTGGGTGGTTAGGAGCTTGGATGGAATGAATTATATTCCAAGAGAAAGTGCCGAGAAGATTTATTCTTTGATGAATACTAAGAGCACTTTTATAATTCCAAAGATAGGCGGTAAAGATAAAGACGGTCCTGAAAAGGGTGGTCTTGTTTTATTTGAGAAGCAAATACAGATCAACAACAATTTTATGGAGGTTAGATAGTTATGTTGAAATTTTTAAAAGCACAACTGGAAATGAAGATGAAGGCACAGTCAGGTATTGTGTCAAAGGCACAAGAAGAAAAGAGAGGATTGAATGCGGATGAAATAAAATCATTCAATGATATTCAAGATGAAATTACCAACTTAAAAGCGAGTATTGAAGCTGCAGAAAAAGTAGCTGAAAATGATGAATTCATGAAGTCTCCCGCAAATCCAAAACTGGTACCTTCTAGCATTGATACCCAAAAAGAAGTTGATGAGAATTATGGATTCAAGAGTCTTGGAGAGTTTGTCTTTGCAGTTTCAACTGGTAAAGATGCAAAAGGAAGACTGGACAGTATAATGAAAGACATGAGTATGGATGTTGGCGAAGCTGGTGGAATAATGGTGCCTCCTGCATTTAGAGATAGCATAATGAAATTCAGTGCTGAGAATGCAATCGTAAGACCAAGGGCAACTGTTATTGGTGCGGATAGTGCATCTCCTGATCAGCAAATGAAGATACCAGTGCTTAAGCAGGGAGCGGATGGAGCTCATTCAGGTGTAACAGTTATATGGACTGGAGAAGGAAAAGTAATGAGTGAGACTCAAGGTGGTCTTGATTTTATAAACCTAAATCCTCAGGAAATGACAGCATATACAGAGGTGTCAAACAAGCTTCTAAGGAATTGGTCTGGTACAAATGCATTTATTGAAGGTCTTTTGAGAAGTGCAGTAATAAGTGCGGAAGACCTTGCTTTCCTTGTAGGAAATGGAAATGGCAAGCCGTTGGGAATCCAGAAGTCAGATTGTGCAATTAAAATTGAAAGAGAAACGACTGCTAAGATTTTAACTGATGATATTCTGAATATGGAAGCAAATATCATGATGGATGAGTCTGGAGGAGCATATGTATATGTAATCTCACAAAGTGCTAAGCCACAAATTTTGAAGCTCAAGGATGAAGCAAGCAACAACATATTCCTGCAGGGTAATATTGCTAAGAAAGAACCTGATTCACTTCTTGGAAGACCGATTATATGGACTGGTAAAGCTCCAACTGTTGGAAATGAGGGAGATGTATCATTGGTTGACATAAGCAAGTATCTTGTTAAGGATGGTTATGGTCCATTGGTTGCGGTATCTCCGCATGTTAAGTTTACAACAAACATGTCAGTAGTGAAGATAGTTTACTCTGTTGACGGCCAGTCATGGGCGAAGGATCCTTTGACATTAGAAGATGGAGTAACTAAGGTATCACCGTTTGTATTATTGAAATAAGGAGGAAAATTGATTATGAGTGAGAAAATATATGAAAAGATGAAGATGGACATTGGGCTTGATGCCCAGACAATTAACAATTCAAATGCAGTTGGCAGATACTTGAATATGACACACTTCAGAAAAGCCTTGGTGCTTATGAATGTTGGTGCAATGGCAGCTGCTAAGACTGCAGCTTTGACTTTGATGCAGGCAACAGATTCAAGCGGAACAAGTGCAAAGGCAGTTGATGGATTCAGTGCAACTATTACTGCAAATACAAATGTTCAGATTGCAACTATTGCTCTTGCTGCAGTAGCAAACACTGATGTTGTTGTAATCAATG
>JAUVAG010000325.1 GCA_030591825.1 Dethiosulfatibacter sp. | reverse complement strand
AGTTTGTGCAGTAGCTGAAGATAAATGCAGAAGGGCTCCTAGACTTATCAAGGAAGTAATTGACAGCTTTAAGTAATTTTCAAAAGAAAAGCAAAATTTAGTATTTTATAGTATAATTAAGGTATGGTTTGACTTAAAGTCGGACCATGCCTTTTTAGTTGCATGAATGTTTTAGAGATAATAACCCATCATTTTCACTATATGGATTATGGAAAAATAATATTGGAATGGGAATTAGGAGGAAGAAATGTATAAGAATATCAAGAAAATCTATGAAGAAAAACTGGATGAAATAAAGGACAGTGGATTATGGAAAGAAGAAAGGATAATCATATCGCCTCAAAAAAGCAGGATAGACACGGACAAGGTAACTGGGGTACTTAATATGTGTGCAAACAATTATCTTGGACTTGCAAATAATGAAGAAGTAAGAACTGCAGCGAAAGAAAGTTATGACAAATGGGGATACGGACTTTCATCAGTTAGGTTTATATGCGGAACACAATCTGTCCACAAAACTCTGGAAAGAAAGCTGTCGGAATTTCTTGAAATGGAGGATACAATACTCTATTCCTCGTGTTTCGATGCTAATGGAGGACTTTTTGAAACTATTCTGAATGAAGAAGATGCAGTAATAAGCGATGAGCTTAATCATGCAAGTATTATAGATGGTGTAAGACTTTGCAAGGCAAAGAGATACAGATATAAGAATAACGATATGAAAGATCTTGAAGAACAGCTTAAACAGGCAGATAGTGATGGTGTAAAGATAAAGCTAATAGCTACAGACGGAGTTTTCTCCATGGATGGAATAATTGCAGACTTAAAGGGGATATGTGACCTGGCAGATAAATATGATGCTCTTGTAATGGTTGACGACAGTCATGCTGTTGGATTTGTAGGTAAAAGAGGAAGAGGAACCCATGAGTACAATGATGTAATGGACAGGGTAGATATTATAACTGGTACCTTGGGAAAGGCTCTTGGAGGAGCAAGTGGAGGATATACAAGTGGTAAAAAGGAAATAATTGACCTTCTCAGACAAAGGTCCAGGCCTTATCTTTTCTCAAATACACTTGCGCCTGCCATAGCTAATGCATCCCTTAAGGTTCTTGAAATTTTGACAGACAGCACGAATTACAGAGATAAGCTTGAAGAAAACACCAAATATTTCAGGGATAATATCAAAAGGCTGGGTTTTGACATTATAGACGGCGTTCACCCTATAGTTCCCATAATGCTGGGAGATGCAGTACTTTCACAGAAAATGTCCGAGTTGCTTCTTGAAAAGGGAGTTTATGTAATAGGATTTTATTTTCCAGTAGTACCAAAAGGAAAAGCAAGGATTAGGATACAGATATCTGCAGCCCACAGTTTTGAAGATTTGGATTTTGTCTTGAATGCATTTAAGGAAGTTAAGGAAGAACTGAATATATAGGACAAAGCGACTATGTCGCGTTAGCCGCGTGAGCGGATAGTGTCGTCGACGAAAGTTTACCTTTAACACAAAATCGCAATGATTCAAGGGATTTTGTAAATTTTAACTTTCCTAGGCAGCAATATAATGCCGTGGTTTTAGAACTGCGGCAATTTCTATTTGACATATACATTCGAATATTGTAATATATAAATATATAAAAGAACATGTTAATAATTTAACAATATAGGAAGTGATTTAATGGAACACCAAGTTTTAGATAAAGAAACTCTGGAAAAACAAGCGGGTATTTTCAAGCTTCTTTCTCACCCGTCAAGACTGTGCATAATGGTAAATCTGTTAGTTGTTAAGGAAAGTAACGTTTCCAATATGCAAAATTGCCTTTGTGAGCCACAATCCACAGTATCTCAGCACCTTTCAAAACTGAAAGCTGCCGGGTTCATCAAAGGTACAAGATCAGGCACAGAGATTGTTTATAAAGTATCAGACGAAACTGTGAAATGCATGCTTATAGACATGCTTAAGCTATTAGGAAAAGGAGATATAATAAAATGAAAGTAATAATTATTGGTGGAGTTGCAGGAGGAGCAAGTGCAGCTGCCAGACTTAGAAGAAATGATGAAAATGCTGAAATTATAATGTTTGAAAGAGGAGAATATATATCCTTTGCAAATTGTGGATTGCCTTATTATATAGGCAATGTTATAGAAGAAAGGGAAGAACTTTTATTGAAGACTCCTGAAGCTATGAAGGCAAGATTCAATATTGATGTAAGAGTCAAGAGTGAAGTGTTGTCAATAGACAAGGAAAACAAAAAAGTTAGTGTTAAGAAGGCGGATACGGGAGAAGTGTACGAAGAATCATATGACAAGCTTATATTGTCACCAGGATCTTCACCTTTGAAACCTCCCATTCCTGGAATAGACGCTTCCAATATATTTACAATATGGAATATTCCTGACACTGATGCTATAAAAAGTTTTGTGGACAATAAAAAAATCAAGAAGGCTGCAGTTATTGGTGGAGGATTTATCGGCATAGAAATGGCTGAAAACCTTCACGAGCTTGGAATAGAAGTAACAATAGTTGAGCTTGCCGATCAAATAATGGCACCAATAGATTTTGAAATGGCACAAATTCTTCATCAGCATGTAAATATGAAAAATGTGGAGCTTGTACTTAATGATGGAGTAAAAAGCTTTGACTACAAGGATGGTACTACAGTTATAACCCTCAATAGTGAAAAAACTCTTGATGCTGACATGGTAATACTGGCAATAGGTGTAAGACCAAATGGAGAACTTGCAAAGGATGCAGGCCTTAAAACAAACAAAAGAGGCGGT
>JAUVAG010000342.1 GCA_030591825.1 Dethiosulfatibacter sp. | reverse complement strand
TCATAATCGTCAAATACAATATTGTATTCTTCGAGAACACAAGAATCCTTGTAAAGGTCCTTCTCAAGGCCTAGAACTACATTATTGTCATCTGCATCAATTTTTATTACATATCGCGGTGATCCAAGAGCTATTCCCAGACCTTTTCTCTGTCCTACTGTATATTTGTGGATTCCCTTGTGCTTTCCAAGAGTCCTTCCCTTCATGTCTACGAAATTTCCAAGCTTTTTCTGGGGATTTATATATTTCTCAAGAAATCCTACATGGTCGTCGTCACTTATAAAGCAAATTTCCTGGCTATCCTTCTTTTGAGAAAAATCAAGGTTAATGTCTTTTATTATCTGTCTTGCTTCTTCCTTGTCTTTTATATCTCCAAGAGGCATAAGTATTCGTTCCAGATCCTTTTCTCTAAGATTGTAAAGATAGTAGCTCTGGTCCTTAGTTTTATTTTCAGCCTTCTTTATAAGATATCTTCCATCTTCCAATACTATCTTTGCATATTGTCCCGATGAAATATATTGCGCTCCAAGTCTGTCAGCTTCTTCAATAAACTTTTTGTACTTAATAATCTGGTTGCATTTAACACAGGGATTTGGTGTTCTTCCTCTGTCATATTCAGAATGGAAGTATTTTATTATTTCTTCATTGAATTCCGTTCTCAAGTCAAGTATATAGTGTTCTATTCCAAGAACATCAGCCGCTTTTTTTGCATCTCTTATTGCTGGTTCCATTTCTTCAAAACTCGTCTGAACAAAGGTCACTCCTATTACTTCATATCCGTTTTGCTGTAAAATTACAGCAGCGGCGGTGCTATCCACACCACCGCTCATTCCCAGCAAAACTTTTCTATTATAGATATTCATGTTCATGCTCGTGAACATCATAATCAGGATCGAAGTCTTCGAGACCGGTTATTTTCTTTCCAGTCTTCTGTGCGTAGTCATGAAGTGCCGCATTTACAGCTTGCTCAGCAAGTACTGAACAGTGTACTTTAACCTTTGGAAGTCCTCCAAGTGCCTCTATAACAGCCTTGTTTGTAAGTTCAACAGCTACGTTTATGCTTTTGCCCTTAATAAGCTCTGTTGCCATGCTTGAGGATGCAATTGCCGATCCGCATCCGAAAGTAAGGAATTTTACATCAGTGATGATGTCATCCTCTATCTTCAGATATATTTTCATTATATCTCCGCATTGAGCATTTCCTACTTCACCAACACCGTTTGCATTTTCAATTTCTCCTACATTCCTTGGATTTCTAAAGTGATCCATTACCTCTTCAGTATACATTTCTATTTCCTCCTACCTGTATATAATGGCGACATTTGTCTTAATCTATCTACTACATTTACTAGTTTTTCAACTGTATAATCTACTTCTTCTTCAGTATTAAAATCCGAAAGGCTCAGTCTCAATGAACCGTGTGCTATTTCATGTGCCAGTCCTATTCCCATTAATACATGTGACGGATCAAGGGCACCAGATGTACATGCTGAACCGCTTGAACCTGATATTCCATCCATATCAAGATACAACAGCAGTGATTCTCCTTCAATAAATTCAAAAGAAAAATTCACATTTCCAGGAAGCCTCTTTACAGGATGACCGTTTAGCTTTGCATTGTCTATTCTTTCAGGTATAAGCTTCATGAACCTGTCTCTAAGCACTGTCATTTTTTCAATGCTCTCATCCATTGTCTTTCCAGCTATTTCCACAGCCTTTGCAAAACCCATGATTCCGGGAACATTTTCAGTACCGGCTCTCATTTTTCTTTCCTGAGCTCCACCGTGAATGAGGTTTTCAAGTCTTATTCCTTTTTTGATGTAGAGCATTCCAACACCTTTAGGTCCGTTGATTTTGTGGGCGGAAGCTGAAAGCAGGTCTATATTCATTTCTTCAACGTCTATTGGAATATGTCCAAAAGCCTGAACTGCATCTGTATGGAAGAAAATATTGTTTTCCTTAGCTATTGCTCCTATTTCCCTAACAGGCTCTATTGTTCCTATTTCGTTGTTTGCAAACATTATTGTAATAAGTATTGTTTCTTCTTTTATTGCAGCCTTTAAATCATCAAGGCTTATCATTCCATATTCATCAACTTCAAGGTAGGTTACTTCAAAGCCGTTCTTTTCAAGATATTCACAACTGTGAAGAATAGCATGATGTTCAATTTTTGATGTAATGATGTGCTTCCCTTTTGAACAGTACTTTTCTGCTACCCCTTTGATAGCCCAGTTGTCAGCTTCAGAACCGCTTCCTGTGAAGTAAATCTCATCAGTATCGGCATTTATAATTCCAGCCACAGTCTCCCTTGCGCTTCCCAAGGCTTTTTTGGCTTTTTGTCCAAATTCATATATACTTGACGGATTGCCGTACAGTTCCGTATAGTATTTATTCATGGTTTCAACTACTTCAGGTCTAACCATGGTTGTTGCTGCATTGTCCAAATACACCTTTCTCTCCATTATTCTACCTCCTGTATTCCTTTTGTATGCTCTTTCATTACTTCCCTATGCTGATTGACCATGTCTATCATATAAGTACTGTCTATTACATCGATGATACTTTTTTCTATTTTTTCGAATACAACTCTCGTTGCACAAACTGATTCTCTGCTGCAC
>JAUVAG010000196.1 GCA_030591825.1 Dethiosulfatibacter sp. | reverse complement strand
CTGTAGAAGACGATAGTTTATATTTGGATGATTATCTTCAGGTTGAATTTATCACTAGCCAGTCAACAAGAAAAATTGGAATTGGATATGGAGATGAATCTGATGTTATAGACAAGACATGGACAAGCGAATATAAGATTTCCGGAGATTTGAAGATTTGGAATGTCGAAGTGAAAATGGAATATGACGGCAGACAGAGAATAGTATTTTGGGCGGGAGATGATGAATGCTGGTGTTCTGCAAGGGACATTATGATAGACGTGGATGAGAGCAGACCTCTTGCCGATATTCCTCAAAATGTCAGAGCTACAGCAACGACATACTCTGTTACCATAAGGTGGGATGCTGTAGAAGGGGCCAATGACTATACAGTAAGATTAAATGGAGTAAACAGAAAAACTGACAGACTCACATATATATATAAGGATCTGTTGCCTGACGAGGAATACTCATATGCAGTGAGATCAAATAACTTAAGCGGATCCAGCGAATTTAGCCCTGCAGGTAGTATTGTAACAGAGGACTCACTGGGACCTGATATACCGGAGAATGTCAAAGCTTTCTGGCTGGATGATGAAATAACCGTGAGATGGGATGAAGTTGAAGATGCTGAAGATTATACTGTATCTTTTAATGATGATACTTTTAATACTGAAAAAACATCATATACATTTGAGAACATCACGACGAACAAGGACTATGATTATGCCGTTTGTGCCAAAAATGACCTTGGTACAAGCAGGTACAGCAAAATGAAGACCATTGATAAGGACAGCATAATGGAACCGGACATACCTGAAGATATTAGAGTTACTGCCGGGGAAGATGCTGTAATAATAAGATGGTCCGGCGTTTACGGTGCGGATGATTACACGGTGATTTTAAATGGAGAAAAATATATTACTAACAGGACGTTGTATACTTTTAAAGATTTGAAACCTGGCAAGGAATATGAATATGGAGTCAGAGCTAATAATCCAGGGGGCTCCGGCGAATACAGTCCTATGGAGAAAATAATTATTGATGAGGATGGAGATCTTCTTCAACTAAAATATTTAGGGTTGAGTGATTGGGCTGTAGATAATGTAAAAAATATAGATGAGAATGACCTTATTACTGATGATCTTTTGGATGAACTCCTAGATAAGCCAGGAGCTGTTTTAACTAGGGCGGAGTTTTGTGAAATGCTTGTTCAACTCTATGATTCCTATGCAGTGAGCAATATAGTTGCAGTTGAGTATAATCCTGTAAAATCAAAGAACTTTAAAGATTTGGACAATCTGGAATCAAGAACAGCGGAAAGTATATTAAAGGCAAATGCATTGGGCATTGTCAACGGAGTATCAGATACTATGTTTGACCCAGACTCCTCTATAACCAGAGAAATGATGGCAGTCATGTTAAGAAATACCAGCAGAGCCATATATGGTAATGATATGGAAACGAGCAGCAAGGAATGGATTCTTGGTTTTGAGGATACATTGGAGGTATCATCTTGGGCTCTTGAAAGTGTAAGATTTACAAATGCATTTGGAATACTTGAGGGAGATGGTAGGAATTTTCTTCCTAAAAATGAAGCAACCCATGAGATGGGACTAACCTTGTTAAACAGATCCTTTAATATTTTGTTTGATTTTAATGTTGAATAATAGTTTACGAGTGTTTACTGTCTAAATTAAAATTATGGAATCAACTAGTTTGTAGAGCTGGTTGATTTTTATTTTGTATATATTGACAAGGTAATAATAATAATATATCATGGTAAATAAGTAACATCAATAACGATAAATGTTACTAAAATTACAGCGGAGGGAAATATGAAGAAATTTATTAGCATGATATTAGTATGTATGATGTTGTCAATGGTTTTGCTTAGTGGATGTGGAAGCGGCGACAGTCAGTCAGAAAGTGAGGAACCACAAGAGGCAGCAGAACCGGCAGTGGAAAAAAGCAGTTTGGTTTATGCATTATGGAGTTCACCTACTGGAGTATTCAATCCAGTGTTGTATGATGAAGAATATGATGCGGCTGTAATAGAGTTGGTTTATTCTAAATTGTTTAAAATGGATGAAAACTTGAATTTGGTACCGTCATTGGCGAAAAGTTATTCAGTATCTGATGATAATCTGACACTTACTTTTGAGCTTAGAGATGACGTTAAATGGCATGACGGCATTCCATTTACAGCTGAGGATGTTGTGTTTACATTTAAATCAATGGCAGATCCTGACTATACTGGTCCGAGATACGGCGAAGTAGAAAAGATAGTTGGTGCCAAGGAATTCCATGAAGGTACTGCTGATGATGTTGCAGGTATCAAGCTTGTAAATGAATATACGGTAAGCTTTGAATTTACAGAAGTATTTGCTCCAGGACTAGTAAGAATTGGTGCAGATAGGGGAATAATACCAAAGCATATATGGGAAAGCATACCTGTTAAAGATTGGAAGGAAAGTGCAGAAGCTCTTAATAATCCTATAGGTACAGGAGCATATAAGATTAAAGAGTTTGTACCGGGACAATATGTGGAGTTAGAAGCATTTGAAGATTTCTTTGATGGAAAAGCAAATATTGACACATTTATTTTCAAGGTGGCAAATCAGGATACAGCAATGGCTGAACTTGTTAATGGAGATATAGATGTTGCAGATATTTCTTCGTTAAAGGCTGAAGATCTTGCAGAGCTTGAATCGGCTGGAATAAAAATCGTTTCATATGCAGGTAAATCATATCAGTATATGGGCTTTAACTTGAGACAAGAAAGATTCCAGGATAAGAATGTAAGACAGGCAATATTCTATGCTATTGATAGAAATGCAATTGTTGATAAGTTAATGAGTGGAAATGGTATTGTACTTAATGCGCCACTTGTACCTACTGGATGGGCTTATGCAGATGAAGGTCTGAACAACTATGAATTTAATCCTGAAAAGGCTGTGGAACTGTTGAAGGAAGCTGGATATGAAGACAGAGATGGTGATGGATGGATAGAAGATGCAGACAATAACAAACTAACGCTTACATTGAAATACCCTATAGGAAACAAAACAAGAGAACAATCGGCACCTGTTATTCAAAAATACCTTAAGGACATCGGTATTGAACTGGAATTGAGAAACATGGAGTTTGGTGCTTTACTTGACGAAGTTATGTCGAATCATGATTTTGATTTGTACTTGCTTGGTAGTTCTTTATCACTGGATCCGGATCCAAAACCTATTTGGCATTCTGATGCAGCATCTGATGAAATTGGAAATGCAGCTTGGAATATTGTAGGATTTAGAAATGAAGATGCAGACAAATACATTATGGAAGGATTGGCTTCTCTTGAAATTGCAGATAGAACTAAAGCTTATACGGAATTTTGCAAGATAGTAAATGAAGAAGCTCCTCAGGTATATCTGTATTCTCCAAGCGTTGTGAAAGCGTATAATCCTAATCTTAAAAACTTTAATCCAGCTACATACTTGGATTACTATGATTTTGAAAATTGGATAATAGAAGAATAAGAATAATAATCTGTGTTTGGGGAGAGAGTTTTCTCTCCTCAAATATTTTATTAAGGAGAAAAGAATGTTCAATTATACTATAAAAAGACTGTTGCAGGCTTTGATTGTCCTCGTAGGAGTGACGGTGGTCATATTTGTTTTGATACATTTGGCACCTGGTGATCCGCTATTGCAGTCAATGGATCCTTCGGTATCCTCTGAAGTGCGTGAAGAAATGCTTGAAAAAATAGGATATTATGATCCCATACATATTCAGTATTTTAAGTGGGTAGGGAGAGCTTTAACAGGAGATCTTGGATTTTCGATTAAATTCAAAAAACCTGTTTCTATGGTCATCATGGAGTATTTACCAAACACAATACTTCTTGGAGTTGTATCCATGATTTTAAGTATTGCCATAGCAATACCTGCAGGAATTGTATCTGCCACAAGGAAGAATTCAATAACAGATTATATTGTTACTGTGTTCTCTTTTCTGGGGTTATCAATACCGGCGTTTTTTTTAGGGCGTTTTTTGATTAAATGGTTTGAATATTATATTGCGATATTACCAGTGTCGGGTATGATATACAAAGGGAAAAAATTAT
>JAUVAG010000263.1 GCA_030591825.1 Dethiosulfatibacter sp. | reverse complement strand
ATTCAATATTGAAAAATCCATTGAAGGTTGAAATAACTCCAGAATCAACTACAGTTGATACTATAGAACAGTCCGTTTATCGTGTAGATAAAGGGAATAAGACAAATCTGTTGATCCATCTGTTGAAAAACAACGATATGGAATCTGCACTTGTCTTTTCAAGAACCAAGCATGGTGCCAATAAAATTGTAACCTTGCTGGAAAAGGCTGGATTGAAGGCTGATGCTATTCACGGAAATAAATCTCAGAATGCCAGACAATTGGCCTTGAAGAATTTCAAGGAAAGAAAAACAAGAATATTGGTTGCAACTGACATTGCTGCACGAGGTATTGATGTGAGTCAGTTGTCCCACGTAATAAACTATAACCTGCCAGAGGTATCCGAAACTTATGTCCACAGAATTGGACGTACGGGAAGAGCTGGTCGTGGAGGCATTGCAATTTCTTTCTGTGATAATGAAGAGAGAAAATTACTTGTTGATATTCAAAAGCTTATATCAAAATCAATTGCCGTAGTCCATGATCAACCTTATGCCATGACGGACAAAGAGTTTAACGTGCCAGCAGCACCAAAACAGAATACATCTCAATTCAAGCAGAGGGCATCAAAATTCAAACAAAAGTCTTCCGATAACTGGAACAATAAGAACATCAAGAACAGCAAGAAACCATACTCTTCCAAAAAGAAAATGGGAAAGAGACCTGCTGTAAAGTAGACGAAAAGCTAAAAAATAAGTTAAATATATAAAAACATGCCTCTTCTATAGGAGTAATTCTATGAGGGGGTATTTTTATGGAAAATAAAATGGTACAATTATGGATAGTAGATTGAAGAGTTTCATATTAATAATTTAAAGAATGCTGTACAAGTAAGATGAAAATAAAATTTTGATAGGAAGTATATTATAGGTAATATTATGAATAAATGGAATAAGAGACTGATTAATGAAATTAAATTAAATGAAGATAGGTATTTGAAGTTTATAAGGAGCATTTTATTGAAAATGGATTTGACTGCATCATAGTTGATCTAAGGATATATATACAAGAGCAGGGTTGAATTCCATTATTTCAGGTATACATGATGGTTATACATTGTCTTCACTGGTAGTATCCTAGGTATCAATATAAATAATAATTTGAGGAGGAGATAGACTATGAAAAAAATGATTATAGAAGATGCAATTTTTGAGATGTTTCCCGAAACTCAAATAGGCATTATTATTTCTAAAAACATTAAAAATGACGAAGTAAATGAGAGCATCACCAGCCTTCTAAGGGAGGCTGAAAAACAGGTCCAGGATAATTATACAGGTACTGCAATACTTGACTTGCCTGAAATGAAAACATGGCGTGAAACATACAAGAAGTTTGGTGCAAAGAAGGGAAGACGTGTTTCCATGCGGTGGAGAGGATTTGGATCAAATGGAAGGTGACTTGAGATTAGCGTTAGCCGATGGAACAGAGCCTTTTATGACTATAGGAAGTGATGAGAATGACCCTCCAAAAGAAGGAGAAGTTGTTTATAAGGACGATGCTGGCTGCGTATGTCGTTGCTGGAACTGGAGAGAAGCAGACAGGACTAAACTTACTGAAGACACGAAGAATGCAATTCTTGTAATAGAATCATTGGAATCAAATAGAGAAGGTGAACTTAAGGAAGCTTTGGAAAGTTTGTCCAAACTGGTAAATGTACTCTTGGGCGGTACTACGGAAATACAGGTGTTGAACAAGGAAAACAGAGAGATGGAAATTTAATAAATTAATAGCCGGGTAGATTACCCGGCTATTTTAATTATATGCTTAAATACTTGATTATCTAATATTAGTCTCTAGATCTTTTCCTCTTTGTATAAGTTGTGTGAAGCAACTCATGTGATCGATGTCCAAGAGGTTTGCCAAGGAAATCTTCGTACAGCTTGATAATATCTTTGTTTTCATGTGATTTCCTAAGGGTTTTGTCTTCGTCTTCAGTGTAGAGGCAGCTTATCCTTTTTTCTCTTATATTCGGGTCGTCCGAGCGAGGCTGTCCGCCACCATTTATACAACCACCAGGACAAGCCATTATTTCAATGAAGTGATAGTTGCTCTTTCCCTGCTTTATTTCTTCAAGTAATTGTCCCGCACCGTCAAGTCCGCTTGTTACAGCTATGTTGACTTCGACTCCATCAAGGACACTCCATTCTTTTAGAGGATCCTGTATTAAAAGAGATGCAGTCTTTATTTGATCGACTCCCATAATAGGTTTTATATGAAGGTTGTCAAAGGGAAGTTCCCTGCCTGTTATCAGTTCATAGACGGTTCTGACTGCAGCTTCCATAACTCCACCGGTGTTTCCGAATATGTCGGCGGCGCCAGAAGAGAGGCCCATTGGACTGTCAAAGGAGCCATCCTCAAGATTCCTGAAATCAACTCCTGCATCTTTTATCATTCTTGCGAATTCTCTCGTTGTCAGCACTGCATCGACATTTTGCATATTGTCATTTACCATTTCCGGTCGTGAAATCTCATATTTTTTTGCAGTACATGGCATTATTGAAACTACATAGATATTTTCCGGATTTATGCCGGCTTTCTCTGCGAAGAATGACTTTGCGATGGCTCCCAGCATCATATGGGGAGATTTACAGGAAGAAAGATTGTCCAGTTGTTCAGGATAATAGTGTTCGATATATTTAATCCATCCTGGACTGCAACTTGTAATCATAGGGAAGGTGGCATCCTTTTTATCTATGAAAACATCCTTTATCCTTCCAAGAAATTCATGACCTTCTTCAATAATGGTAAGGTCAGCAGTAAAATTGGTGTCAAAGACATAATCGAAACCAAGTTCTCTTAAAGAGGAAGCCATTTTTCCTGTTACGGAGGTTCCGGCGTCGTAACCGAATTCTTCACCCAAGGCAGCCCTGATAGCCGGTGCGGTTTGTACAACAACGACTTTTTCACTGTCGTTTAATGCATCCCATACATCTTCTATTGAGCTTTTTTCTTTAAGGGCACCTACGGGACATACTTTTGTACACTGCCCGCAGTATGTACATGAAGCCTCATCCAGCATAAGACCTTGTCCTGCATTTATTACAGATTTGAATCCTCTTTCCTGAGTATTGAGTATTCCAACTTTCTGAATATCATTGCACATGGTTTCGCAGCGTCTGCAAAGTATGCACTTGGCCATGTCTCTTTCGATTGCTGCAGATGTACTGTCAACAATATCCTTTGACATTTCACCTTCAAATCTGTCTTGTTCAACTTCGATAATTCCGCCCAGTGCCTGCAGTTCACAGTTGTTGTTCCTTTCGCAGCTGAGACAGTTTTTTGGATGGTCTGAAAGAATAAGCTCAT
>JAUVAG010000129.1 GCA_030591825.1 Dethiosulfatibacter sp. | reverse complement strand
GTTTCATATCCCGAACCTACAAGAACAGATGCAATCTCCCTTCCATCCTTTATTCCGGAAAAAATCAATATCAAACCACATAACCTCTTGGAGTTATCATCATATTGTCTTTTGCATAGGTCATTTCATTTCCAATTATTACAGTTGAAGTCATGTTGATTTCACAGTCACACATGTCCTTGAGTGTAGTTATTTCTTTGGATTCATTTTTTCTCCCAGAATCTCTAACTATTCCAACTACAGTGTCCGCCGGCTTGTACTGTAGAAGAATGTCCCTTGCCTCTTCTATCTGTGTAGTCCTTCCAAAGCTTTTTGGATTGTACAGAGCAACAACGAAGTCTCCCTTTCCAGCACAGTGAAGTCTTTCCTTTATAAGTTCCCATTTTGTTAGAAGGTCACTTAGGCTTATTGTTGCAAAGTCGTGCATCAATGGTGCCCCAAGAATTGATGCACATGAACTTGATGCCGATACTCCAGGAATTATCTCTATTTCAGAAGCATCCATCTTTCCCTCAGCAAGCTGATAAACGAGACCGGCCATTCCATATATACCTGCATCGCCACTGCTTACTAGGGCAACTTTCTTTCCTTCCATTGCAAGGTCTATTGCTTTTTGACATCTTTCGATTTCCTTTTTCATTCCAGTATCTTCAGTAATCTTAACTTCAGGCAAAATTTCCTTAACAAGCTGAATATATGTTTTGTAGCCTACCACTACATCTGCATTCTTCAGTGCTTCATATGCCTTGTAAGTCATATTGTCCTTGTCTCCAGGACCCATTCCTATAACGTATAACATTTTTCTTCCTCCCATATTGACAGCGTCATTCCATCCTTTGCTGTCTTGTCGGTTATTTTCTTTCCAAAATTTGATCCAACATATCCGCTGGTCTCACTTACGGAGCCAACTCCGGTAATCTTTTTAACAAATTCAGAAACTCCGAATTTATCTTCGTATTTTACAAGTTCCTCTGCTGAGTAGGTGATAAACTCAATACCCTGTTTTTCACCGAACTCTATGAGGCTCTTTTCCGTTGATTTAAGATCTATTGATGATATCCTTTTTACTGATTTCATCCTAAGATTGTTTCTTTCAAGCTCCTCTTTTATGAAGGCATCTATCTTTTCAAAGGGAGTGTCCCTTCTGCATCCTACACCAAGAACTATGTTTCTAGGTATAAGTAGTGCATCACCTTCATTAAGTACTACATCCCTTCTGTTTGAAAGAACTATCCTGCTCTTTACCTTGTTGTTTTCTCCCACTACAATATTCACAGGGAGGTTTTCATTCTTTATTTTGTAGTCCCCTGTTATTGACACAATATCGTCGTTTATGATATCAGCAGTGACGACCTTGGCACTTTCAAAGGATCCAATGGCACAATCAAGCTTCATGGCTATGATGTCAACGGCAGTCTTTCCAACAACATCAGACATTGTTGTGATTACAGGCTGTGCTCCAATTTTTTCTGCAAGTTTCAATGTCTTTTCATTGGCACCACCAAGATGTCCCGAAAGAAGACTTATTACAAAATCACCCTTCCCATCCATTACCAGAACTGCTGGATCTACTGACTTGTGCTTAATATAAGGAGCTATATCCCTTACTACTATTCCCGTTGCCATGATATAGACGATTGTTCTGTAGTTTTCAAAGAGATATCCGTTAAAGTCCCTAAACTTACCAGGAATTGCTTTTATATTGAGGCTGTCCATATCATCTTTTATATATTTTTCAAGGGTATAAATATCTGATTCAAAGACTTCTGCAACCTTCAAAGCTGTTTCAAGACCCTTGGCGGATAATGTTACAACTGCCCATTTCATTACTTTGCCTGTCTGTATTCGTGGGTAAACTTGCTGTCGTATAGCTTTGATTTATCATATTCTGTTTCTATGAAGTCTCCAACAAGTATCTGTGCAGTCTTCTTTATATTGTGCTTCTTAACATTTTCAGCCAAAGTTTCAAGGGTGCATATTATGATTTCCTCATCTGGCCATGTTGCTCTTTTTACAACTGCAACAGGAGTAGTCACAGCATAATGCTTGGTAAGTCTAACAACAACTTCATCAATCATTCCTACTGATAAAAACAAAGCCATACTTGCCCTGTGCTTTGCAAGTTCTTCAAGTTTTTCCTTTTCAGGCACTGGAGTTCTTCCTTCAAGCCTTGTACATATTATAGTCTGCGATACTCCCGGCAATGTAAATTCCTTCTTGATTGCTGCTGCAGCTGCAACAAAAGAGCTTACTCCAGGAACAACTTCGAATTCAATGTCGTGCTTTTCAAGCTCGTCCATCTGCTCCTTGATGGCACCATATATTGAAGGATCTCCTGTATGGATTCTTGCTACAGTTTTTCCTTCTTCAACTGCCTTTATTGTTACCTCAAGTACCTCGTCAAGATTCATTGACGCACTATTATAGATTTCATCACTTTTCTTGTTGAAATCAAGTATTTCCTTGTTCACGAGTGATCCTGCATAGATAAGCACATCAGCTTTTTCTATGAGTTTCGCTCCTCTAATTGTTATCAAATCTGTGGCACCCGGTCCGGCGCCTATGAAATATACCTGGCTCATAATAATTCTCCTATTTTTTAATGTCTTGTATTTTTTTTTATAAAGTTTTCTTGTCTCCCGATATTATAAATATGGGATTGTTTGCAATCATCATTGTTAGGTTTGCAATGTTTTTTCCTTTTGAAATATTCACCTGGGTTACATCAATATTTTCATAGTTGTATTCCTTAAGCATTGATGTCATTTTATAAAGGTTTTCTATGGTCAATGTATTGGCTACAACGGTTCCACCTTCTGAAAGATGACTTCCCATCCACTGGAATATTTCCTCCATGTTGCCCCCGCTACCGCCTATGAAGATTCTGTCGAATTCCTCATCTGGAAGGTCTTCACATGCCCTGCCACACATTGGTCTAATGTTTTCCAATCCGAACTTTTCAATGTTCTTTTTAATAAGTTCAAAAGAATCAAAATTTCTCTCGATTACTGTAACTTGTATTTCCGGAGAAAGACTTGCAAACTCTATTGATGTCGAACCCGTTCCTCCGCCTATATCAAGTACCTTTGAGTCCTTTTCAAGGTTGAGCTTCGAACAGGTGATTACCCTTACTTCTTTCTTCGTCATTGGTGCATTTTCTCTTATGAAGTCTCCATCATCTATTCCCGGCACTATTTTCCTATTCATTTGATATCACCACCGCATTTATATTGTCAGTTTCAAATTCAAGACATTCTTCCATGGTCATTCTACTTATCTTTTCATCCCCATAGGTCAGCTTTTCCCCAACATAAATGTATTTAAAGTCCATATTTCTTTTTATTATCTCTTCTGCAATCATTTTTGGATTCCAATTCTTGTCTGTAAGGATTCCTATGTTGTCAAAATCCATGGATCTTTCCCAGAAATCTTCCTCTCTGCCATGAAGGCTTGTAAGGAGTGTCCTTTCGTAGCTAATTCCTATTCTTGAAAATAGATACTGAAGTGAGCTTATTCCAGGAACTATGTTGAGATTCTTTACTTCTATATTTTTCTTTATATATGTTGTCAAGCTGTAGAAGGATGAATCCCCTGAAACCAGTATGGATATCCTTTCCCTTCCAAGATTTTTCCTAAGATATTCAACGACCTGTGGATAATTTGAATACAGAACTATTGATTTTTGACCGTCACTGCAGTAATCGTCTATATATCTTTCCGACCCTATAAGTATGTCTGATTTCTCAATTATTTCCCGGGAAATAGGCAACACATATTCACTGCTTCCGGGACCCATTCCAAGTATGTTAATCCTGTTCAAATTCAAGCTCCTTTATAAGTTTATGGGCATTTTTACTTTTGCCCAAGAAACCATATTCATTGGTGAAAATTACTGTTTCCACGTTTATATCTCCAAAGACTCTGGCTCTGCATTTCTCTGCTGCTCTTTCGCAGATCATTTCATAGACTTCATGTCTCTTATCCTCTATATATCCTATTGCCTCATCTGTAGTTATGGCAGAAAGTATATTCTCAAGGACATCACTTTCATAACCGCAGATTCCTGCAAAGGCAGCAATAGTTTCAAGCCTTCCGTCACCGTATTTGCTGTGAGTCTGGTAAACACCTGCTGCAATCTTTGTCATCTTTCCCGCATGTCCTACGAAGAGTATGTTCTCCACACCGTATTCCAGGCTTTTATCCAGCATGTATCCTATGAAGTTACTAGTCCTCACTGCCTTTTTCTCATCAAGATTGTTTTTCTTTATATAATCAAGTCCGTAATTTCCTGGAGTAAAGATTATTGTCTTATTGTTTTCCTTCACCAGCATGTTTATCTCAATAGCATAGGATTCTTTAAGAGCCTCTTCCGACATGGGTTCCACAATTCCAGTGGTTCCTATTATGGAAATTCCTCCAATAATTCCAAGCCTTGGATTGAATGTTTTTCTCGCCAGCTCTTCACCCTTTGGAATCCATAGAGTAATCTTTGCACTTTTTCCATATGGAAGAACCTTAGCTGCTTCTTCCCTTATCATCTTCATTGGAACAGGATTGATGGCAGGATTTCCAGGAGCCACTGAAAGTCCTTTTTTAGTGACTTTCCCTATTCCCATTCCCGTTTCAATAGTAATTCCATCTTCTGTCGTTCCATCCTTGTACCACTCTGCTTTTGCATAGAGTTCTATTCCGTCGGTTATATCCGGATCGTCTCCACTGTCCTTGACTACATAACAAATAGATTCACTGTCATTGATTTCCACTGGATGAACATCTATTCCTATATTCCATCCAAAGGGAGTATCTATGTGAACCTCATCCGTCCTTTCACCAGTAGAAAGCATCAGGAGAGCAGCCTTTGATGATGCTGCTGCACAGCTTCCCGTTGTATATCCGTATCTAAGTTTTTTTCCGTTTTTATCTATATATTTATCTTCCATTTCAGTCTGTTATTTTCATTATGGCATTTATGATTGCCGCACTTACTGTACTTCCGCCTTTTCTTCCCTTTATTGATATATAAGGCACATCAATCCTTTTCATTAGCATTTCTTTTGATTCGGCAGCTCCAACAAATCCTACTGGAGCTCCTATTATAGCCTTTGGGTAAATTCCGTACTG
>JAUVAG010000067.1 GCA_030591825.1 Dethiosulfatibacter sp. | reverse complement strand
TTTTATCCTATACTGCAGTGTCTGTCTTGGAACATCCAGAATCTCAGCAGACTTGGTGATATTGCCTTCTGTCTTTTGAAGGGCAAGCTCTATCATCTTCTTTTCAGTATCCTCTAGAGTCTTCCTAAGGGAACCTATCTCCTCAATCTTGATGCAGTCGTCAGCTTTTTTTCTTGTCTTGAACTGGAAGGGAAGGTGTTCCTCTCGGATTACATCTATGTCATAAATGCTTGCAATTCCCTCAATGGAATGTTCTAGCTCCCTAACATTTCCAGGCCAGTCGTAGTTCAGGAAAATTTCCATAACTTCTTCGGACAGGTTTGTTATAAACTTGTTCATTTCCTTGTTGTACTTTTCAATGAAATACTCCACAAGAATTGGAATATCTTCCTTCCTTTCCTTCAAATCAGGAACTATGAGGGTTATTACATTGAGCCTGTAGAAAAGGTCGCGTCTCATCTGTCCCTTGGTAAGTATATCTTCTATGTCGGCATTGAAGGCGGCTATTATCCTTACATTTACATCAGTTGTATTTGTTGCTCCAACTCTTCTGATATTGTTGTTCTGTATGGCTCGGAGAAGTTTTGCCTGCAGTTCAAGAGGCATGGAGTTTATCTCGTCAAGAAAGAGTGTTCCACCGTCTGCCAATTCAAAAAGTCCCGGCCTGTTTTCAGCTCCGGTGAAACTTCCTTTAACTGAACCAAAAAGCATGCTTTCCAGAAGATTTGCAGGAAGTGCTGCACAGTTTTGTGCAATGAAGGGTTCCTTTTTCCTTTTGCTTGCATAGTGTATAGCCTGTACAAAGAGCTCCTTTCCAGTTCCCGTGGAGCCTCCTATAAGTACTGGAGAATCAGCCTGGGATGCTTTAAAGGCAAGATTCTTAAGCCTGAGCATTTCCTTTGACTGTCCTATTATGTCCACAAGAGTATACCTTTCGCTACGCCTTACGTTCTTCTTTTCCTTTTTAGGTTTGTATAATTCGCTTTGAAGGTTTACTATTTTTTCCGAAAGCTCTTTCACCTGGGTAATATTTTTCGACACCTCAATGGCGCCGATAATTTTCTTGTGATTTTTTATTGGAAAGGATGAGTTTATTGTTGTAATCTTGTCTCCCTTGTAATTTATAAAATCCTGCTGTTCATTGAATATGGCATGCATGGTTTCCATTGACTTGATGAGTGTACTGGTTTCGTTTGAAAGGGAAGGGTAGATTTCAAGGAAATGTCTACCAATGGCAATCTGACCTTCTATACCATCGAAGATTCGGGCGGCCTTGTTGTAGTAAACTATTTTTCCATGGTTGTCTATGATTTGAATTCCCTCGTCGATATAGTCTAAAATCTCAATTAATGATTCATAATACTTATCTTCCATTTTTCCTCTCCGTGCTTATATCGTAACTTTAGTTGAGTTGAATCTTGTGTTATTCGAAATATAGATGGTTCAACTGTATATCGAATGTTGCATGATTCAGTACGAAACTTGTTGTGAGATAACGCTCCCTTATTATTTTTTTATGCTGCAATAATGGCCCAAAATTCGGCACCTGGTATTGAAAATTGAGCAGTGAATTTTACTGCCCTATATTTGCTTTTTCTGCTTTAATTTGTAATACGGATATTCAGCTTATTCCTTGATTCGTCTTCGTTTCCGAAGAACATGCTGTATTCCAGATGTATCTCCCCGGTTCCGTCTTCCTTAAGATTACAAACAACCGTAGTTGTTTTCAATATCAATTCAAAGTTGCCGTATTCGGTCATGTACTGACTTCTGAAATTTTTACCTTCAACGAAATCCATAGATGCAGAATTTGCATCTCCTGACCTTCTCAGTATGATTTTTTTCTTTCCATCTGTAATAAGAGTTGTGGTGCACCCTTCCATTCCTGAAAGTTCTGATTCGTTATAGGTATAGTAGAATTCATCGTCAGTGAATTCAAAAACACCCTCAGTTGTAAGTTCTGTAACCTGTGACTCGCTGTTTTCAGTGCTTTGGGCTCCGTTTATTTTCATTCTAACTTTTGTCATCATATGTTCCTTTAGCTATATTTGTGTAAATTATATCACAAATCCACCATATTTCAACAACAAATATATGTCAAACGCCAAAAAATAGGCGGTTCGTGCCCAATTTTAGGCGAAAATTAATAAAAAATTATGGAAAACTTTTCTCTAAACCTCAAAAAACCTGCATTTTCCAACGTTTCATATTTTTGCATAAACTTGGCACGCAACTTGCATTGTATAAGATTAAGTGACAAAGTATTTAGTACTTAAACCACATTAAATATATAGATGAGTAGGAAAAGCTACTTGAAGAAAGCAATGGAAACAACTTTGGCTAAATATCCAGTGAAAATAAAACTGGAAAAATAGAAAAAACAATAAAAAATTTTGGAGGCTACTAATTATGAAATCAGTTACAATGAAAAAAGGAAACCCATTTGGAACACACAGAGTAATCGAACCTAAAGGTGTTCTTCCACAACCGGCACTTAAAATCGACAATACTATGGAAATTTACGATAATGAAATACTTATAGACGTTCAAACATTAAACGTTGATTCTGCAAGTTTTACACAGATTAAGGATCAGGCAGAAGGCGATGTTGAAAAAATCAAGGAAATAATGAAGGGAATCGTTGCTGAAAGAGGAAAGCATCAGAACCCAGTTACAGGATCAGGTGGAATGCTTATAGGAACAGTTAAGGAAATAGGACCTGCAATGGAAGGAAAGACTGACCTTCAAGTTGGCGACAAGATAGCTACTCTAGTATCACTTTCACTTACACCACTTGTAATCGAAGAAATACTTGAAGTAAGAGACAACATAGATCAGGTAGATATCAAGGGACAGGCTATATTGTTCGAAAGCGGAATCTATGCTAAGATACCTGCTGATCTTCCAGAAAACCTTGCACTTTCAGTACTTGATGTTGCAGGCGCACCGGCACAGACTGCAAAGCTTGTTAAGCCTGGTGATACTGTACTTGTAGTTGGAGGAGCTGGAAAATCTGGAATGCTTTGTCTATACGAGGCAAAGAAAAGAGCTGGAATCTCAGGCAAGGTTATCTGCATGGCTCACAGAGAATCATCACTTGAAAAGGTTAAGAAACTTAATCTTGCTGATGAGTATATCACTGGTGATGCAACAGATGCAGTAGGAGTATATGACAAGGTTGTTGAACTTACTGATGGAGAACTTTGTGACGTTATAATCAACTGTGTAAGCAGACAAAACTGTGAAATGTCAAGCATTCTTTCATGCAAGGACGACGGTACAGTTTACTTCTTCTCAATGGCTACATCATTCACTAAGGCAGCTCTTGGTGCCGAGGGTGTTGGAAAAGACGTAAACATGATCATAGGAAACGGATACACTAAGAACCATGCTGAAATTTCTCTTCAAATAATGAGAGAAAGCAAAGAACTTAAAGAGCTTTACGAAACAATCTACGCATAGACAAGAAAGCTACAAACAAATCAACTCAAACTGATTACATCTGAGGATTGGAGATCATCCAATTCTCAGAATATTTACATTTAAAGCATTATTAAATCGACGGTCTAAGAATTAATGGATCGGTTGTAAAATGAAAGGAGAAAATAATGGCATATTTTAATAAAATAGATATATGGAAAGATGTTAAACAAGAAGAATGGGATGACTGGCAGTGGCAGGTAAGAAATAGAATAAACACTGTTGAACAATTGAAGCAGGTAATAAATGTTACAGACCAGGAAGAAGTGGACATCAATTCCGTACTTGAAAAGTTTAGAATGGGAATCACTCCTTACTATGCTGCACATATGGACAAGGACGATCATAGATGCCCAATAAGAATGCAGGCTGTTCCTACAATTGCTGAAACATTCATAAGTAAGTCGGACATGGTTGACCCTCTTCACGAAGATGGAGATTCACCTGTACCAGGACTTACTCACAGATATCCTGACAGAGTTCTTCTTCTTTTGACAGACCAGTGCTCAATGTATTGCAGACACTGTACTAGAAGAAGATTTGCAGGTCAGGCAGACCATTCAATGCCAATGGAAAGAATAGAAAAGGCAATAGACTATATAAGAGAAACACCTCAGGTAAGAGACATAGTACTTTCAGGTGGAGATGCCTTGTTGATATCAGATGACAAGCTTGAAAAAATCATTCAGAAGCTGAGAGCGATACCTCATGTTGAAATAATAAGACTTGGATCAAGAGTACCAGTGGTAATGCCTCAAAGGATTACAGATGATCTTGTAAACATGCTTAAGAAATATCATCCAATATGGTTGAATACTCACTTTAACCATCCAAAGGAAGTTACACCGGAAGCAAAAGAAGCTTTAAGAAAGCTTGCAGATGCAGGTATTCCTCTGGGAAACCAGTCAGTACTTTTAAGAGGAGTAAACGACTGTGTATTCGTAATGAAGGATCTTGTGCATGAATTGGTTAAAAACAGGGTAAGACCTTACTATATCTATCAGTGTGACCTTTCTCTTGGAATATCACATTTCAGAACTACAGTTGGAAAAGGTATAGAAATAATCGAAGGACTTAGAGGACATACTTCAGGATTTGCAGTACCAACATTTGTTGTTGATGCACCTGGTGGCGGAGGAAAGATTCCTGTAATGCCGGACTATGTAATGTCAAGAACTACAAACAAACTTGTTCTTAGAAACTTTGAAGGTGTTATAACAACCTATACAGAGCCTGCACAGATGGAAGAACTTGAATGTCAGTGTGATGTATGTCAAGGTAAAAAGGAAAGTCACCTTACAGGTGTTGCATCACTACTTGCAGGTGAAAGACTAAACCTTGAGCCTACTTATCTTGAAAGAGCAATGAGAACTGAGAAGAAAAATAAGAAATCCAAGGAAGAAACTTTAGTATAATAACTAATTTGCTAGTGCTGCGGGGTACGAAAAATAAAAAACAATGACTCCCTACTCCCTTGTTTTTACCATTGTTGTAGGGGGAAAGAATTCAAAATCTTTACTCCCTACTCCGTCGGTACAACAATCTTTTATTTAAAAAGGAAGATTGTCGAACCTCCAAGTCGAGACCTCGCAAAAATTTTAAATTATTTACTTGGACTACAGATTGCAGTTTCAATGGAAAACAATACCGACGATAACCACTAAACGAAGAAAATCATGACTGTATCAACAATACTGTCTATGGATTCTAATCTAAGGCAATTTAATGTGACTGTGAGGTCGTGACTTGGAGATATGTCTTTCATCCTTTATAAATAAGAGAAAGACATAATCGACGGAGCAGGGAACATTCACGTTTAATTACCTGGACCGAGATGAAACACCAAACCGTATATTCATATGATTTTCGCAGTGGAACATATCTGTAGAGAGGATGATTTTATGAGACTAATAGACAATTTAAATGAAAAATACACCTCAGTTTCCATTATTGGACTTGCTAAAAATGCAGGGAAGACGGTTACCATGAATTATCTCATAGAGGAAGCCTATGAAGCGGACATATTGCTGGGACTTACTTCCACTGGAAGAGATGGAGAGAGGGTTGATCTTGTTACAGATACGGACAAGCCGGAAATCTTCGTCTCGGAAGGCACCATCATTGCTACTGCAAAGTCCACATTGGAGCTTGGTGATGCAGGACTTGAGATTCTTGAAAGTACAGAATTCACAAGCCCTATGGGCAATATCATCATATGCAGGGTAAAGGAAGAAGGATGTATTCAGATAGCTGGTCCCGTTAATTCCAAAGATATGATGAAGCTTAAGGACAGGATGATTGAATATGGAGTGGATCTGGTTCTCATAGACGGTGCAATAGACAGAAAGGCAGTTTCCTCCCCCTTAATAACGGACTCCTGTATAGTATCAACTGGGGCAGTCCTCAGCAGGGATATGAAAAAGGTCGTTCTTGAAACTGCATACTTCATAGAAATCTATTCCCTTCCACGGGTAGAAGATGAAAGACTGGAAGAAATAAGGGAAAAACTGAACAGGACCTGCATCATCGACGGTGACTACAATATAGTATATCCGGAGATTAAGACAGGTCTTGGAAGGGGAAAGACCCTTACCACCTATGTGGATGAAAACACCAGGTACATATACATAGCAGGGGCGGCAACAAGCTCAATGCTTAAGGACCTGGCTAACGGTAAAAAAAATTATGAAATAATAATAGAAAACGGAACCAAGGTCTTTTCAGACCGCTTCAGCTGGAATGAGCTGATAAAGAAAGGTTTGAAGCTTAAGGTTCTTAACAATATAAACATTGAAGCTGTAACCGTTAATCCTCTTTCTCCCTATGGATACAGCTTTGACAGCAGTGAACTCACAGAAAAAATCAGAGAACGGCTAAGAAATATTGTTGTGTTTGATGTACTAGCTTAGCTTCGCTTAGCTTAGCTTAGGAAAGTTTTAAATATGTAAAATCCCTTGAAGCATTGGTATTTTACTGTTAAGGTAAACTTTCCACGCTGGCAACACCGCTTACGCGGATGACGCGACATAGTCGCTTTGCCGAGGAGGACGAGTAGATGAATTTATTGGCTGACAAGCAGGTTTATGAAATACTGAACATAGAGGTTCTCCTTGATAAGATCAATCCCCTTTCACCCTACGGAACGAAG
>JAUVAG010000092.1 GCA_030591825.1 Dethiosulfatibacter sp. | reverse complement strand
TTTGTGGCAAATAAAAAGAAGCTTAAGAAGATTGAGAAGGAGGCTGTATAATGGGATTATTTAGCATATTTATCGGTGCAGTACTTGTAAACAACTATGTACTGTCTAAATTCCTCGGAATCTGTCCTTTTCTTGGAGTATCAAAAAGAGTTGATACGGCTTTAGGGATGGGAGTTGCGGTAACATTCGTAATGACCTTGGCTTCCATAATCACGTACTTGGTACAAGTAGCGATTTTGGATCAGTTTGGATTGGGATACCTTCAAACTATTGCCTTTATTCTTGTAATAGCGGCACTTGTTCAGTTTGTTGAGATGTTCCTTAAGAAATCGAGTCCTTCATTATATGAAGCTCTAGGTGTGTTCTTGCCTCTAATCACTACGAACTGTGCAGTTCTAGGTTTGGCAATTATCAATATCCAGGAAGGATACAATTTAATCGAAACAATAGTAAACTCTTTAGGTGCGGCAATAGGATTCACAATTGCAATCGTATTGTTTGCAGGTATCAGAGAGAGACTTGAAATAGCAGATGTACCTGAATGTCTAAAGGGATTCCCTATAGCATTAATCACAGCGGGATTAATGTCAATAGCCTTTTTGGGATTTTCAGGCCTGTCATTATAGGAGGTGGGTCAGATGAATGGTATAGTAACAGCAATAGGTGCACTTGGTGGACTTGGATTGGCATTTGGAGTAATTCTTGCGATAGCTTCAAAGGTGTTCCATGTTGAAGTTGACCCTAAGATAACAGAAGTAAGAGACGCTCTTCCAGGAGCTAACTGTGGAGCCTGCGGATTGCCTGGTTGTGATGCGCTGGCAAAGGCCATTGTGGCTGGAGATGCTCCTATAACAGCTTGTCCTGTTGGTGGAGAATCCTGTGTAGAAGCAATAAGCAAGATCATGGGAATCGAAGCGGCAGCTGGAGAAAAAATGGTAGCAAGAGTTCTGTGCAAGGGTAACTACGACAGAACAGAAAAGAAATATGAATATCAGGGAATTTCTGATTGCAAGGCTTCAGCAATGATACAAGATGGAGATAAAGCTTGTTCTTTCGGATGTCTTGGTAGCGGATCATGTGTAGTGGTTTGTCCTTTTGATGCAATACATATTGTAAACGGTGTTGCAATAGTTGACCCTGAAAAATGTACAGCTTGTGAGAAGTGTATAAAGGAATGTCCTAAGAATATCATTGAGCTTGTTCCTTACAAGCAGAAAACTGTAGTGGACTGTTCAAACCATGAGTTTGGAAAGACTGTAAAGGTAGAATGCAAGGTTGGATGTATTGGATGCAAGATTTGTGAAAAGGCTTGTCCTTTCGATGCAATCACTGTTGTTGACAACATTGCAAGAATCGACTATGAAAAATGTACAAACTGTATGGTTTGTGCAGAGAAGTGTCCTACAAAGGCAATAACAGCATTGCTTGAAGACAGACAAAAGGCAAGAGTCATACCTGAAAAATGTATAGGATGTACTATATGTGCTAAAAATTGTCCTGTTGATTGCATAGCTGGAAAACTTAAGGAAATTCATGTTGTAGACGAGGATAAATGTATAGGCTGCGGCGTATGCTACGAAAAGTGTCCTAAGGATGCAATAGAAATGAGATAAATTAATAAAAATGAAAGTCTCTTCTCAGGAAGAGACTTTTTTTATAAAATTTATGAACTTCAATTTCCGTGTCGTCTTGTAAATGATTGTTATTAATGTTAAAATATTTGAAGGTGATTTCATGACTAAATGGGATAAGATGTTAATAGCTTTAATACTTGTATTAAGCATAGGCGCCTTGGTTTTTATAAGTGCCATGGCTATGAACTATGATAATAGCTATGTGAAAATAAGCATAGATGGTGAATTGTACAAGAAATATTCTCTGGACGGTACTTTGGACAAGAAAATAACCATAGATACGGACAAGGGTACAAATGTGATCCATATTGAAAAAGGATTTGTCTATATGGAAGAAAGCAGTTGTCCAGATAAGACATGCATTAAGCAAGGCAGTATTGACAGACCTGGTGAAATAATAGTCTGCCTTCCCAACAAGGTGACTGTTGAAATTACAGGTGAGACTGAGTCAGGACCAGATGCAGTGAGTCATTAGCTCCGTAATCAGGCGGACTGATTCTGTTGCATGGTGAAATAAACAAAAAATGGTGATAGGTTTATGAATACAAGAGAATACATATTTCTGGCATTACTTACAACGGGAGCACTGGTACTGACAATACTGGAGGGAATGATTCCACTTCCTTTCATTGCACCGGGAGCGAGGCTTGGTCTTGCCAATATGGTTGTACTTTCGGTTATTGTGGTTTTTGGCTTTAAAAAAGGACTTACAGTAGCAGTTTTAAAAAGCATACTTGTTCTTTTAGTTGCGGGAAATCCAATAGGATTTATATATTCCATATCAGGAGCCATATTGAGCACTATAGTGATGCATCTTTCTTACAAGTATCTCAATGGATATTTAAGTCTTATAGGTGTAAGTGTCCTAGGTGCATTGAGCCATAATACTGCTCAGGTAGTAGTCGCAGCAGCAGTTCTTGAAAATATAAAGATATTGATATATTTACCTGTAATGTATATTGTGAGCCTTTTCACAGGATGCTTTGTAGGCTATGCAGGAATTTTCATAGTTAGAAATTTAAAGAAACAAATTAGTATAGGATGGTAGAATACAATGAAAAGACATAATATAATACTTTGGATATTTATAATAGCAGCAGGTTCCATAATTGGAAATATAATAGGAGATGCCTTGTCAGGTGTATTACCTATTTTGAAATTGTCTGAATCCTTATCATTTGGACCAGCGGTTCTTGATTTGAGCTTTTTCAATTTTACCCTTGGTTTCAGTTTCAACATAAACCTTGCAGGTGTTATTGGTATAATTGCTGTAATCTTGATTTTCAGGAAGATGTAGGCGCTTATGGATAGGATATTACTTGCATCAAAATCTCCGAGAAGAATAGAGATACTGGGCAAATACTGCGAGTTGGATATAGTTCCTGCACAAATTGAAGAGGTATGCCATACTAGGATGAGACCTGAGGAATTTGTAATGGCCCTCTCTCTCAAGAAGGCTCTTCATATAGCAGTGAAAGATGGAAAAAAAGGATTGATAATTGCTGCGGATACCATAGTCTACAAGGACGAAATACTGGAAAAGCCAAAGGACAGGTCTGATGCTTTTAGAATGCTTAAAGTTCTCAGTGGTGCGATGCATTATGTCTATACTGGATTTTCCATAATGGATGAAGAAATACCCTTGAGAATAATAGATTATGATGTGACGGAAGTTGAATTTTACAATCTCAGTGACGACATGATAAACAGCTACCTTGATACGGGAGAATTTGTAGACAAGGCAGGAGCATATGGTATCCAGGGTTTTGGCGAGCTTCTAGTGAAATCCATAAAAGGTTCCTATTCAAACGTGGTTGGACTTCCAATAGGAAAAATTAATGAAATACTAATCAAATACTTTGATTCAAATTTGTTAAAATAGATAAAAATACAAAATTACAAGGATTTAAGCAATTTTGTAAAATAATTAACTTTCATAAGTAGAATAAACGACTATGTTTGGGGGAATTTTATTTGGAGAATAATCATTATACAATAATGGAACTGCCATCAGAGGACAGACCAAGAGAAAAACTGCTGAGCCAGGGTTCTAATACACTTACAAATTCGGAACTCATTGCAATACTTTTGCGTGTAGGAAGCACAAAGGATACTGCAGTGAGTTTAGCTCAAAAGATACTCAATCATGACGGAAGAGGTCTCAAAAATCTTCTGGATAAAGGTCCGGAATTTTTGTGCAGTTTTCACGGCGTCAGTGATGCCAAGGCAGCACAGCTTCTTGCTGCCGTAGAGCTTGGAAAAAGGGTCGCAAGGCTTGAACCTGAAAACAAATACAAGATATCTTCACCTGGAGATGTGTCCACCTATCTTATGGAGGATATGAGATATCTCAAGAAGGAGCATTTCAAGACTGTATTGATGGATACGAAGAATCAAATTCTTGAGGTGGTTACAGTATCCATAGGAAACTTGAATTCTTCCATAGTCCATCCTAGAGAGGTCTTTGTTGAGGCAATAAAGAAATCCAGCGCTTCAATGATACTTGTACACAATCATCCCAGCGGGGATACAAAACCAAGCAGGGAGGACATAAGTATAACTGAAAGGCTTATGGAGGCTGGAGATATAATGGGAATTAAGGTTCTTGATCATATTATTATTGGAGACGGCAGTTATTTGAGCTTTAAGGAAGAGAATATAATCTAGCGGAGGAATAAATGTCAATATTTGACGGATTATCCAAAAAAATAGGTATAGATTTGGGAACTGCAAATACTCTTGTCTACATGAAAGGCAAAGGAATAGTCATAGATGAACCTTCTGTTGTTGCTATACGGAGGTCAACAAACAAGGTTATAGCAATAGGTACCGATGCCAAGGAAATGCTTGATAGGACTCCTGAAGATATATTCACAGTCAGACCTCTTAAGGATGGAGTCATAGCAGATTTTAGTATCACACAGGTTATGCTTAAATATTTCATAAAAAAGGCTGTTAAGACATTTCAGCTTATAAAGCCTGTAGTGGTAATAGGAATTCCGTCCAAGGTAACTGCTGTTGAAAAAAGAGCCGTTGAGGATGCAGCAGAATCGGCAGGTGCAAAAAAAGCAATGCTAATAGAAGAGCCTGTTGCAGCTGCAATAGGTACGGGTTTGGATATCTACGAGCCCTTCGGCAATATGGTAATAGACATTGGCGGAGGAACTACTGATACAGCAGTGATATCCCTTGGAGGCATAGTTAACAGTGAGTCCCTTAAACTTGGAGGAGACGCAATAGACGAGGCTATCAAGACATATATAAGGTTCAAGCACAACATGCTAATAGGATTCAAGACATCTGAACAAATAAAGATTGTATTAGGAAATGTAATCGAGGGTGCCTTACATGAAGACGACTGCGTCATGGATGTGACTGGAAGGGATCTAATAACAGGTCTTCCGAAGACTGTAAAGGTAACGGATAATCAGGTAAGGGACGCCATAAAGGAGCCTGTTGAGGCAATAGTGGCTTCAATAAAAAGGGTACTGGAAGTAACACCTCCCGAGCTTGCAGCGGATATTTCCATAAATGGTATTACAATGACCGGAGGGGGAGCGCTTCTAAAAGGTCTAGATAAATTCATTACGCAGGAAACCGGAATCGATGTAACTATCTCCGAGGAGCCTCTTGGCTGTGTAGCCAGGGGTACGGGAGTCGTTGTAGAAAATTTGATGAAATATAAAAGTGTTTATTAAAGGTGGTATTTTTGCAAAATAATAAAAGAGTCATAAGAATAATTTTTGTTTTAATAGCACTGTTTCTTATAGCATCAATAGGATTGAGTGCTTCACAAGGCGACATGTCAAGTCCTTCGGGACTGGTAGGCGCAGTAGTGTCTCCTGTACAGAAGGTCTTTTATTCAATTGGACAGACTTTCTCCAATTCCTTTGAATCAATACTCAATATTTCAAAAATAAGGGAAGAAAACAGCCAGCTTAAGGAGAAGATGTACAGTCTCCAGGAGGAAAATCTGGAGCTTAAATATCTTGTGAACAATTCGGCTGCGCTTACAAATGCATATGAAATGTTAAGAAGTGTAGATTACGACTTCATAAGAAGTCAGATTATTTCAAGGGATACTGTCAACTGGTTTGGAAGGTTTACTGTGGACAAGGGAAGCAGCGACGATATCAAGGTTGACGACATAGTAATTCAGGAAATAAAGACAGACAATGGAATGATAAGGGTAGGGTTAATAGGTAAGATTACTGATGTTGGACCAAATTGGTCCAAGGTTATTGCAATAAACGATGTAAAAAGTAGTGTC
>JAUVAG010000219.1 GCA_030591825.1 Dethiosulfatibacter sp. | reverse complement strand
CACCGTATAAATCGCTACAAATAGCTATTATCAACGCACATATCGATTGATATAAAAACCTTTCTTATTTAATACAATTAATACTCCATTAAATTTTAATCTTTTATATATTTTTACTTATTTAGCTTCATTTCCATGGTTTTTAGAAGAATATCCTCAAATAGAAGGTCCTCCTGCCTTTTTCTCTTCTTGGGACCCTTTGTCCTTCCTCCACCTCTTCTAATCTTCTGACCCATATATCTTTTCATGAGAAGCTTGTCCATGTTTTCATAGGTATATCTGTATCCAACAGGATTTAGTATTGCATAGACCTTTGCCAGCAAAAGACTTGCCAGTCCATAGTCTTGAGTTACAACTATGTCATCCTTCTCTGATATCTCTATGACCCTAAAATCGGCGGAATCCCTTCCCTTATCAACTACGATGGTCCTGAATGCACCATCCATGTTGTGATCGATACTGGACACCACAACCATGTCTATCCTGAAATAAGCAGCATATTCCTCGCATATTTTTCTCGCTTTTTGTGGACATCCATCTCCATCAATTATTATCTTCATCTTTCGCCATACCTTCTACTTTATGAATATAGTCAGGATCTTGCCTTCTGGCAAAATAACAACACTTCAAATATTTTTGTGGATAATCAACTTTTCCAGGACATAATAAAACCTCCCTACTATATTAATTATATATCCAGGAAGGCTATTTAACAAACACTATATTTTGAATCTTGAAAAAGGCTTTATTAATATCAACGCTATTATGATTCCAACTACAAACTGAAGTACATTCCAGGGTATGCTCACTAAAGGTGCTGCAAAATTGCTGTATATAAAAGCTTCATATACATAGTATCCTGCCACCATTACCAATCCTCCAATAATCATGGATCCTGCAACCGTACTGTTTTTCTTCTCCCTTACAAGTCCTGTAACATATGCCATGACTCCTTTGAGGACTATCGTTGCCGGAATATAGATTACATAACCCTTAAGACCGTCAGCCATTGCTGACCCCAGTGCAGCCGCCAGCATTCCGTAGTGCGGTCCAAGTAAAAGACCCGACAGGAACACTGCCGCATCTCCAAGGTGTATATATCCTGAAAAAGGAAGAGCCGTACCAATATATGTTGCCACATAAACCACAGCAGCCATTAAAGCTGAAATTGTTATTGTTCTCGTTTTACTCTCTCTCATAAAAATTCTCCTTAAAATCTTTTCTTATTATGATTTTGACACTTGAATATAATTAAACTATAATATAAATGTGACCACTTGAAAAGATACAGATTTAATATTTTAAATAAGGACAGAGGTGAATTATGATATTTGCATTTATTCCAGATAGAAAAGCCAAGAAACCTATATACATACAACTCTATGAGCATATACGAGATGAAATAAAGAACCAGACAATAAAAAAAGGCGAGAAGCTTCCCTCCATAAGGGAAACTGCCTCCACCTACAAAATAAGCAAGACCACAGTTGAAAACTCATATTTTCAGCTTCTGACGGAAGGATATATAGAGAGTCTTCCAAAGAAGGGCTACTTTGCCCAGGATCTTAGAGACTATTTCTCCGATGAAAGCACTATACCTGCAACTTCTGCAGCACAGGAAAAAGAGCGATACATGGAAGATGAAGATTTCGACAAGTTCAATAACGAAAATGTCCACATGGGAAGCATAGACACTAAAATATGGAAGAAGCTTTACAACAGAATATTGACTGATTTTGAGGAGGAAATATACAGCTCTGGTTCATACCAGGGCGAATACATACTCAGATATGAAATATCCAACTTTGTAAATAAGACAAGAGGCGGAAAGACAAGACCAGAACAAATAGTGATAGGTGCTGGAATACAATATCTAATGGGTATACTGGCAGGAATGGTAAAAAACCAGGTAAAGACTGCAGCAGTAGAATCCCCTGGATACGAAAAGGCTAAATACATATTCGAGGACTACGGCTTTAATACAGTTGATATTCCCGTAAGTGAAGACGGATTGAATTTGCAGTCCCTTAAAACATCAGGAGCGGACATAGCATATGTGTCCCCTTCCCACCAGTTCCCAACTGGTTCCCTCATGCCTATAGGAAAAAGGCTTGATCTCCTTTCCTGGGCTGAAAATAATAAAAGTTACATACTAGAGGACGACTACGATAGCCTAATACGATTCGAATCACTACCTGTCCCATGCCTTCAGGGTCTGGACAAAGACGACAGGATAATATATCTTGGTTCCTTCTCGAAAATACTGACCCCAGCCATGAGGCTATCATATATGATACTACCTGACAGGCTCCTTGAAAACTACAAAGGGATTTTATCTAAATACACCCAGTCCGCCTCCAAGATTGAGCAGCTTACCCTTGCATTCTTTATAGGTGAAGGACATATCTACAAACACCTAAGGAAGATAAAAAGAATCTATAGTAAAAAAAGAAACCTTATAAAGAAATACCTTGAATACTTGTGGAACGGTGAAGTAACAATGATAAGTGCAGACTCGGGACTTCACGCAGTTGTGTCCCTGGAAAGTAAAAAGCCTGCAGAAGAAATCATTGATTTCTTTGCAGACAAAGGTGTTCTTGTAAATATTATAAGAAAAAAAGGTATGGTCTACGAACTTTCCATTTCCTACAGCGGTTTGTCCTTTGAAGAGCTTGAGCTTTCGTTATGAGCCAGTCTCATATCAACATCCTCTTCTATGAGGGTCTTTAGTAATACTACCGTAGGAACTCCTAATATCATTCCTAGTGGTCCAGCAGCAATGGCGCCCATGCTGACTCCTGATATTACCCAGAAGGGGCTTACTCCGACAGCCTTTCCAATAATCTTGGGATCTATGAAGTTTGCGTCAACCTGACCAACGACTATGATTATTATTAGGGCAACAAGAGCTTTGGCAGGATTCACAAAAAGGGACACTATGATTACAGGTACAGATCCAAAGAAGGGCCCGAAATATGGTATCATATTTGCGGCTCCAACTATCAATCCCATTATGAGACTGTAGGGTACTCCAAATATTGTAAAAAGAAATATGTTTATTATTCCTACTATTGTGGAATCAAGAATCTTTCCATTGAAATACATCTTGAATATATGGTTTGCCTTCTCCACTGTTTCTTCAAGCTTATTGGCCCTGTCATCGCTAAAATAAGCATGACTGGTCCTTTTCATCCTGTTTAGAAGGTCTTCTTTTTCAATAAGCATGTATATGGACATTACAAAACTAGACAAGAAGGCAAGAAGTCCTCCTCCAATGTTTGACACCAGGCTTACAACAAAATTCGAAACATACTGAAGGGCTTTTGTTATATATTCTATAACCTGCTGGCTAGTCTCTCCCGTAGAATCCGTAAAGTTGTCAAGAATCCATGTTACAAAGGCATTATCCGTTTGGTCCCTAAGTTCTGCAATATATTGATTTACATCTATGTCGCCGTTTACGAAAAAGTCCACCATAGAGTTGAAGTTTTCTGAAATAACCGGCACAACAAATGATATTGCAACAACTACGGCCCCCACAAAAATCAAATAGGTGAGGAGTATTCCAACCTTCCTCCTCATCTTAAGTCTTCTTATAAATACATTTGCCACAGAATCCAGTATATAGGCTATGGCAAAGGCAAGGATCACAGGTCTAAATACGCTTACTAATGACGACAGTGCTCCGCTGTTGAAAAACAGGAATCCCATGACTATGGCAATTGTTATTAAAGGCAAATAAAGCCTTATT
>JAUVAG010000128.1 GCA_030591825.1 Dethiosulfatibacter sp. | reverse complement strand
GGTTATTAAGAGGTCGTAGAAAGTTTCCTTAACCGCGTAATACCAACGCTTCAATGGATTACGCATTTTTAACTTTCTTAGACTATAAAAAACACCGGTTGAAATCACTCATCCGGTGTTTTTGCCTCTATTCATTAAGTTTCGCGCTGTTTGCCAGCGTCTTCATCATTATTTTAAACTCATACAGTTTTTAGCTGCAGCATTCCTCTTTAGCTATTTCTCTGATTGTCCTTTGGAACTACACAGGTACCGCTTGCCTTGCACACTATTACAGGTATATCCAAAACATCAGCTGCAGAATCATTAAGATCAGGTCTTGGTACTATAACCTTTTTTGCTTCAAAAACCATTTTTCTTGAAGTGTTTCCAACTTTGATTATTTCACCTGTCGCTTCAATAAAGTCTCCTGCATATACTGGAGCCATAAATTCAACGCTGTCATACGCCTTGAAAAGACCTTCATCTCCGTCATTGATGATGAGAAGCTCTGTTGCCACATCTCCAAACAATTGAAGCATTCTGGCTCCGTCAACCAGACCTCCTCCATAGTGAGCATCATGGGAACTCATTCTAATTCTAATAGTTGATTTCATTTTGTTTCTCCTCTTAAATTTATTTTTTTTGCCATAAAAAAACACTGGATGATTTCCAGTGCTGGTTTTCAATCAAACCGTCTGCAATGAAAAATCAAAATAATCATCCATTACATAAACAGCTCTCCACAAATATCGCTATGACAGTGATTCAGGTGTACCCTTCATTCACCAAGAATACAGACATGAACCTGTGTATTCTTTCGGCAACCATACCCTTCGTTTTCGGCATTGAATGTTCCATTCTTGACATCCTAAACTACCATATGATCGCACCTCTGATTTATGTATTATTCTTTTTAATAATGATACTATAAAAACATCTCAAGTTCAACCCCGTTAAAAAATAAATTATTAATAACCCGTAACAACTAGGCCTTTTTTAAAATTCAAAAAGTTTAATCATTGAGTTTCATAAATCATTTCAAGATATTTCCCATATTCGGTTTTTATCATACTGTCAGCCAAATTCCTAAGCTGCACCTTGTCTATATAACCCATCCTATATGCAATTTCTTCAATACAGGCAATATATAATCCCTGCCTACTCTGAATAGCATCAACAAATACGGAAGCATTAAGAAGACTCTTGCAGTTTCCCATATCCATCCATGCTGTTCCCCTGCTTAGAATTTCAATATCAAGGAGTCCCATTTTCAGATATTCATTGTTTACAGCAGTTATTTCAAGCTCTCCTCTATCTGAAGGTTCGATATTTTTGGCTATCTCAACTACTTCGTTATTGTAAAAATACAGTCCTGGCACTGCATAGTTTGATTTAGGTTTTTCCGGCTTCTCCTCAATGGACAATACTCTGTTATGGTCGTCAATATCCACTACACCAAATTCACTGGGATTGCTGACATAACATCCGAATATCAGAGCGCCTTTATTATTATCCCTTGCCCTCTGTAAGGATTCCACCAGGCCCGTTCCATAGAAAAGATTGTCACCAAGAACCAGGCAAACACTGCTTTCATCTATGAATTCCTCTGCTATTATAAATGCCTCCGCTATTCCCTTAGGGTCCTTTTGTACACCATATTCGATGGAAAGGCCAAACTCGCTTCCATTATTCAAGAGTTTCTTAAAGGAATGTAGGTCATCTTCACATGTTATAATCATTATTTCCCTTATACCTGCCAGCATTAGTACCGACAAGGGATAATATATCATTGGCTTGTCATATACCGGCAACAGCTGCTTCGTTACAGATTTAGTAATTGGGTGAAGTCTTGTTCCAGATCCACCTGCTAGTATTATTCCCTTCATTTAAACACTTCCAATTCATATTATTTGCGCTCTGTTTTCAAAGTTATCAACAGTTCAGTATGATCCTGCATATTTTTTCCACATCTTCACTAGAGAGACTTCCATAAAAAGGAAGAGCAAGAACACTTTCTGCTGCAACCCGGGCATGGTTCAATTCATTTTTGCTGTAATCCATCCTGTACCACTCTGCATCGGAACAAAGAGGATGGAAATATTTCCTGGGAAATACATTACCGGAATTCAATGTTTCATTAACCATATCTCGAGATTTACCAAATCTATCTTCATCAATCTCAATCACCAGATATTGACAGCTTTTATTCATGTCTGCATTCGTCACAATCCTTATTCCCTCAACATCACTTAGCATAGAATTATATGTTTCTGATACCTTAATCCTTTTTTCTTTTTCCAATCCAACAAGCTTTAATACCTCAATACCCATGGCCGCCTGGACTTCATTCAATTTACCGTTTATACCCCAATCGACAACTCGTACATCACTATTCCTTCCGAAACTCTTCATCATATCAAGTCGGTCTGTTATATCAGAATTCTTTGATATGATACACCCACCTTCTATTGTATTAAAAAGCTTTGTTGCATGAAAGCTGAACATGGACAGATCTCCATATTCCCATATAGGTACACCATTGTGGATGGACCCGAATGAATGGGCTGCATCGTAGACAACTTTGAGATTGTATTTTTTGCTTATTCCATCAATCCTCTTTACATCACAGATATTATCAAATACATGGACTCCCAGGATTGCAGAAGTATTTTCGTTTATAAGTCCTTCGATTTTCTCGGCATCTATAGTCATGGATACCGGGTCTATGTCGCAAAATACAGGCTTCAATCCGTTCCATTCCAATGCTTGTATAGTAGCAGGAAAAGTAAAGGGAGAAGTAATGACCTCGCCTTTTATGTCTAGGGATTTAAGACCTGCCATAAGGGCTATGGTTCCATTGTTGAAAAGTGTAATATTTTCACAGCCCAAATATTCACAAAGCTTTCCTTCAAGTTCTCTGTGCTGTCCTCCCATATTCGTAAGTATACCTGTTTCCCATATCTTACCCAGACGTTCATTAATTTTATGAAGATCAGGCAACAAAGGTCTGGTTATATATATTGGATTTTCAAATCCATTTTCCATTTAGTCACCCTCTTTCCAAACCAAGAATATTTCTCAATTCATCCGATGTCATAGGCTCAATTCCCATAATGTCAGCAACATCCTTTATTCTTTTTACAAGCTTGTAATTGGTCGCAAGTTCCTTTTTACTGGAATCCATCCATATATAGTCCTCAACACCTGTCCTTACTCCGTCAGCTATTGCAATCCCAAGGATATTCATATTCCTCTGGCATTTACCAAGTCCTGCAATCGAAAAATAAGAATCCTCAGGCAAGCTTGCTTTCACAGTGCCAATATCCAGCAGGTCCGCCTGCATTGTAGCTATATTACCTACAAGAACATTAATATAATATGGCGGCTTGAGCAATTCCTTTTTTATAAGATACTGAGTAAACTTAAGCATTCCAATGCTGAATATTTCAATTTCCGGCTTAATTCCATTTTCCAGCATCTTGTACGCAAGCTTTTGAATCATTTCAGGACTGTTTAGACTGCTGTCCTTCATGAAGTTCATGGAGCCCATGGTAAGACTAGCCATGTCAGGTTTTAAATCACCCCTTATATCCAAAACCTGGGACCTTTTCCCAAACTCATTAAAATTCCTACCGCTGGTTGAACCAACGAGGACAAGGTCAGGATACTTTTCCCTGATTTTATATATAATCCGCTCATATACATCTTTTTTATATGTAGGCTTTCCAGTCACATCGTCCCTTGCATGTAGATGAACCATTGAAACACCCAGCTCAACACATTTGTCAATATCGTTAAATATTTCTTCAGGAGTTACAGGTACATGGATCGTCATTTCCTTTGTAGGCACCATTCCAGTAGGAGCCAGATTTATAATCAATTTTTTCATATATCTCACTCTACGCAAATTCTGTTCTGCGTTTCCTTGATTTTTATTTTCTCAATTTTGATATATATATCTTTTCCCTTAAAAAATTTGGTGTTATCCTGACCAAGGTTCTTATTACCATGTTGAAAAGCATCCTGAAAAATCCATTGAACCCTATTTCATAGAAATACTTCTGTAGTTTTATATCGGACAATGCATACTTGAACCCGCCACGTCTCTTGTACATGTCTCTGCCGGTTCTTGCATATACCAGGAAATCTTCAATATTTGCACATAGGGCACCCTTCATTATCATCCTCACCCAGAGATTGTAATCTTCATTCAATTTAGATTCCTGATAATTTCCCGCTTCAACAACAACTTTTTTCCTGTACATCACCGTCATATGATTGAATGGGTTTCTTAAATGTGCAAACCTGACAATATCTTCCGATTCATAGGGAACCCTTCTGACAGCCAGCACATTGTCAATATTGTCTTCAAATTCAATTATATCGGACCCGACAATATCAATCTCAGGGTTTTCATCTATAAATTTTGCCTGAATTTCAAACCTGTCATCTTTGGAAATATCATCTGAATCCATTCTTGCAATCCATTCATTTCTACACTCCAGAATACCTGTTCTCAAGGCATTTCCAAGGCCCTGGTTGTGTTCCAAACCAACAATCTTGAACAAGCCGGGATAGGACTCCATAAATTCTTCAATGATTTTTCCCAGAGAATCAGTCAAGGGTCCGTCCTTGACTATTACAATTTCATCCGGCATGAGAGTCTGTTCCGTTATACTCTTCAACGCCTTGTTAAAGTATTCATCCTTTTCCTTTATATATACAGCCATTAATACTGAAAATTTCATAAGTTCTACCTCTACTCCAACTTCAAGTCTACGATATAGTGTATTTCTCTCTTGTCTTCATCGGGAATTTTCATATAGTCTCCATACTGTTCAGTCAAAATTGATTCATATTTTTTTGGTAGATAAAATTCTCTGTCTTCAAATTTATGTTTGATACATGGAAACAACTCATTGTAGTTGGATACATTTGAATAATAGCCTCTGTTCTTGTAAATATCCGAATAATTGTCTGAATTACCATTCATGTACTTTCTTGCAATTTCATCCGTTTTAATATTCCAGTTTCCCGTTTTTCTGAAAGAAAATAAAAATCCGATTATCTTCCTGACTTTCATAATCGAATATGCAGTCATATTATTCTTTATAACCTTATCAAGACTTTTAGAAGGATACTTGTAGAAAGCAGTTGCT
>JAUVAG010000226.1 GCA_030591825.1 Dethiosulfatibacter sp. | reverse complement strand
GCTACAGGAGTTCAGGTAAGATTACGAAAAAATAAACGACCCGGAACAATTTCTCGAAATCGTAGAGAAAATCGCCCGGGACGAATACAAAATGGTCAAGCCATATGAAACTGTCTATATCGATAAAAACAAAACTAAAAACAAATTTATCATGGGCATAGGGACCGAGTAATACAAAGAATCTTTGCTATCTCGCCTCTGGTTATAAAATCAAGGGGAGCAAAGGTTGTTGCACTCTTTCCGTTCATGATTTCAAGTGAAAAAACCTTACCCAGTTTTTCAATATCTTCATTACTAAGGTCCACTACATCTTCAAATTCAAAGTTTTTTGTTATTTCAGGTTTATCTCCAATTGCCGCAAGGGACCTTACAGCCTCTATCCTCGATAGAGGTCTTTTTGGACTAAAATCGCCATCCTCAGTCTCCATTATTCCAAGATAAACAACTGTTGCAACATTGTCATAGGCCCATCCGCCAATTTCTGCCTTGTCGCCTATTTCATAATGCCCCTCTGTATCAAAGTCAAAGGCTCTGCAAAGGAGTGCTGCAAATTGTTCCCTTGTAACAGTATCCTCCGGTGCAAATTCTTCTTTCGTCATTCCTTTGATTATATCGTCCTGGTAAAGTTCAACTATATAGTCTCTTCCCCAGTAACTGTCAATATCTTTGAATAATACTTCCTTCAATTCCTTAACCGGTTCAGGATTATTTCCATTTTCAATATCATCCTCGTCAATTTCTATTGCTCCACCTGTTGTGCTTTCTACATTGTTATCACTATCTGTAGAATCCTCAACATAAATCAACCAATTTCTTGCAGCCCATCCGAGCTCTTCACCCTCAGCATCGGCCAGGTTGTACCAGTAGTAGCCATCCTCAAGGACTGATTCTCCAATAACAGTATAGATTTCATCATCTGTAAGTTCACCCTTTATTTTACCGTTTGGCTCACGTCTAAGATTAAGCTTTCCTCCTGAAGATACACTTACCTTGTCTCCTTCGGTACATAGAAGTATATCTGCAGTATGGCAATCCTCCGGTGTTGGAACATTAAGATTCTTTGAAGGTGGTCCCGATTCTGGAAGATATGAAGGATCAATAGGATTTATTGTCTGTCCATACTCGTTTTCCGCAACATAGTAGATAAGATCCTGATATGTATACTTTTCACCATATTGGGACAGAGCATTGGGATTGTTCCTTTCAACATAAGAATTGTATCCCCAAAGAGCAAAATACCAATTTTCAAGTATGTTTGGGTCCATGTTTCCTACCGTAGGCAAATATCCATACTGGGAAAGTCCTGCCTCCCACTTGTTTATAAGAACATCTGCTCCTGCATTTATATTGTACTTTATATCATTAATGAGTAGATTGTCGTCATACACTCCATAGTTGTTGTGTATCTGCATGAGTCCTATGCTTCCTGAAGTTCCCCTTGCTACGGTTCCATCTTCTTCATAATGCTTGAATACTGTTTCCACCCTTGCAATTGACATTAGTATGACAGAGGGAATTCCCCTTTCAATGGCCACTTCTGTAATTAGTGCTTCAAGTTCCGCCCTGGATGGGTTTTCCGCTGCCGAAGCAAAGGAAGGGAAAATTGCCGTATTTAGTATCATTATGAAAGCTGCCAGTAATGCTAGTTTTTTCCTCATGATTCACCTGCCTGTAGTTTTTATAGATTACGTGGTTGAAGCAGCGTAGCTGCTTAGTTATACCTTTTCTATCAAGCCGTAGACGAATTTGGTAATTTCATTGTATTTCTTTTCTGAAGCATCCTTGTCCTTGTCAACTGCAGAGAAATATATTTTTATTTTTGGTTCAGTTCCTGAAGGTCTAAGTACAAACCAAGAACCATCTTCAAGAACATATTTAAGTACATTTGACTTTGGTAATTCAATCTTTTCTTCACTACCGTCCCTTAGTTTTTTAACACTTGTTCTATAGTCCCTTGTTGATGATATTTTCAGACTGCCTATGGAGTCGATTTCAGCATTCCTGAACCAGTCCATGATTTCAAGAATTCTTTGACTTCCTTCTATTCCTTCCATTGTAATGGACTTTAGACCTTCCCTAAAATATCCATGTGTTTTGTACAATCTATCAAGCTCACTAAGAACATTGCTGCCATTTTTCTTGTAATATGCCGCCATTTCACATGCTATCATAGATGCTGTAACGGCATCCTTGTCTCTTACTATTGTTCCTATTAAATATCCTATGCTTTCCTCAAAACCGAAAACATATTTCTTTTCACCACTATTTTCATATTCTTCGATTTTCTCACCTATGAATTTAAATCCAGTAAGTGTATCCATACACTCGGCACCATAGTATTCCGCCACAGCTCTTCCAAGCTCACTTGTAACTATTGTTTTGATTACAAGAGGATTCTCAGGCATGGTTCCTTCTTCTTTAAGCTTTACCAGCATATAATCCATCAAAAGTGCACCGACCTGATTTCCACTGAGAAGGACATATTCACCCTTTTCTTTTTTAACGGCCATTCCCACCCTGTCGCAGTCAGGATCATTGGCAATTATTATTTCAGCATCAACTAAAGATGCCTTCTTGTATGCAAGTTCAAAAGCCTTTTCATCTTCAGGATTGGGATAATTAACCGTAGTAAAGTTTGGATCGGGTTCTGTCTGCTCCTCAACCAAGGATACATTTGCAAAGCCCCTTTCATCCAGTACTCTTCTTACAAGCATATTTCCCGCTCCATGAAGGGGCGTATAAACAATTTTTATATCCTTGTCTATGTCTTCTGATAAACTGTTTCCCAGTACTGCTTCAGTGAAGCTGTCGTCCATTGACTTGTCAAGTTCAACAATCATTTCGCTTTCTATTCCCTCGTCAAATCCCATTGTAGAAATATCCTTGAAGTCGATTTTCTCAATTTCTTCAATGAGTTCCTCTGCCATTTCCGGCAACATCTGACAACCATAGTTCCAATATGTCTTGTATCCATTGTACTCCGGAGGATTGTGGCTTGCAGTTATTACTATACCGGCACTTGCTCCAAGCTCTCTTACTGCATATGACAGTTCCGGCGTTGGTCTTAAATCATCAAATATATAAGTTTTTATTCCAGAAGCTGCCAGAACCCTTGCGGATATTTCAGTGAAATATCTCGAATTGTTCCTGGAGTCATGTGCTATTACACAGCTCTTTTCACCTTCCGCATTTTTTTCAATAAAATTAGCAAGACCCTGTGTGGCCTTGCTTATTATATGCTTATTCATCCTGTTTGTACCTGCACCCATGATTCCCCTCATGCCGCCTGTACCAAATTCCAGATTCTTGTGGAATCTTTCCATTATTTCCTTTTCATCTCCGGAAATAGTCTTAAGTTCTTCCTTTATGTCGTCTGCTATGCAAGAGCTGTTCATCCATTCGTCATATCTCTTTTTGTAATCCATATATCTACCCCCGTAATATGTTATTAAAATACTCACTCAAACTCTCAAATTATAATAAGCATATATGGTTATTATAATTCGCCTAGTATCTCTTTCTTTCGTCTGTAAGTAATGAACTTGAATAAACATCTATGTTCTCAAGAGCCTTTCCAGTTCCAAGAGCTACACATGAAATTGCTTCGTCAGCAATATAAACAGGCACTCCTGTTCTTTTGGCTATAAGCTTGTGAAGTCCATGTAGGAGACATCCTCCACCAGTCATT
>JAUVAG010000348.1 GCA_030591825.1 Dethiosulfatibacter sp. | reverse complement strand
TTAATAACCGCTATGGTCACATGAAGCGTGACCCGGTTAACGCAGCATAGCTGCTTTCTTGAGGAGAGATCATATATGGATTTATTGAAGAAAAGAATACTGGAAGATGGAAAGGCAATAGGGGAGAATATTATCAAGGTTGATGAGTTTTTGAATCATCAGGTTGACCCTGTCCTTATGAATGAAATCGGAAAGGAGTTCAAAAGGCTTTTTGACGGAAGTAATATCACAAAGATATTGACCATAGAAGCTTCTGGCATTGCAATAGGTGCCTTTGTTGCACTGCATTTTGGAGTGCAACTTGTATTTGCGAAGAAAACAAAGTCATTGAACATTGATGATGATGTTTATTCAAGCAGTGTGTATTCTTTTACAAAAAAGACAGAATATGATGTCAAGGTATCAAGAAAATACCTGTCCGATAAGGATAACATCCTTATTGTGGATGATTTTCTGGCTAACGGACGGGCTGCATTGGGTCTTGTGGACATTGCAACTCAAGCAGGAGCAAATATTGAGGGTATAGGGATTGTTATTGAAAAAGGATTTCAGGAAGGTGGCCAAATATTGCGCGACAAGGGTTTTAGAGTAGAATCCCTTGCTGTAATCGACCACATGGGCAACGGGGAGATAAAATTTAAATCATGAAACTAGACTTGAGGAGGAAAAAATGAAAAGATTTTTAGCATTGTTATTAGCAGTTGTAATGGTATTTGCATTGGTAGGATGTGCAGGGGACGAGCCGGCACAGGAACCAACAGAAGAGCCAACTGAGACACCGGTAGAGGATATGGTAGTAGGTTTTATCTTTGTAGGACCTATAGGTGACGGTGGTTGGACTTATGCTCATGACCTGGGAAGACTTTACCTTGAAGAGCAGCTTGGAGTAAAAACTCTTTACAAGGAATCTGTACCTGAAACTCAAGAAGTAGAATCGGAAATAAGAAATATGATAGACCAGGGAGCAACAGCGATTTTCGCTACAAGCTTCGGTTACATGGATCATGTTGAGAAAATGTCCAAGGAATTCCCTGATGTGGCATTTTTCCATTGTTCAGGATACAAGACTACAGACAATATGGCTAACTATTTCGGTAGAATGTATGAAGCAAGATACCTTTCAGGTATAGCGGCAGCACTCAAGACTGAAACAAACAAGCTTGGTTATGTAGCGGCTTTTGACATCCCAGAGGTTATTAGAGGAATAAATGCATTTACATTAGGTGCGCAATCAGTAAACCCTGACGTTGAAGTAGAAGTTGTATGGACTTATACCTGGTATGATCCTGCAACAGAGAAAGAGGCTGCAATTGCACTTCTTGACGGTGGAGCTGATATTATTGCACAGCATCAGGATACTACTGGACCTCAGCAGGCTGCAGAGGAAAGAGGAGTGTTTTCAATAGGATACAATACAGATATGTCAGCAATGGCCCCTGGAGCATACATAACAGCTCCAGTGTGGAACTGGGGACCTTACTATGTTGAGCAGGTTCAAGCTGTAATTGATGGAACTTTTGAAAGTCATGCATACTGGGGAGAAATGGCTGATGGTATAATCGCGCTGGCACCTCTTACAGAAAATGCTGCAGAAGGCACAGCTGATGCCGTAGCTGCTGCAGAAGCAAAACTAGTAGACAAGTCATTAGTCGTGTTTGCAGGACCTATCTACAATCAGGAAGGTGAAGTTGCCGTAGAAGAGGGACAATCTCTTACTGATGGTGAAATGCTTGAAATGAACTGGTTTGTTCAAGGCGTTAAAGGAGAAATAAGCGAATAGCATTATGGATAATCAAGTTTTTGTAAAAATGGAAAATATATGCAAAAGCTTTGGTACAGTAAAGGCAAACAATAATATTAATTTTGAAGTTAATAAGGGCGAAATCCATGCGCTTCTAGGCGAAAACGGCGCTGGAAAGAGTACATTGATGAACATGCTGTCAGGTTTTTATAAGCCTGACAGCGGTTCTATTTATATACATGGAAACAAGGTTACATCAATGAACCCGAAGGAATCCATTAACTTGGGAATAGGTATGATTCATCAGCACTACAAGCTTGTAGAAGTGATGACTGCCAGAGACAATGTCATACTGGGACAAAGTGGAAGCATGATAATGAAAAATAGGGAGCTGTCAAAGGAAATCAGGGAAATTGCTGATAAATATGGATTGATGGTAGACCCGGATAAAAAAGTGTACGACATGTCAATAGGGGAAAAGCAGGCTGTTGAGATTTTGAAGGTCCTTTATCAGGGAGCGGACATACTTATAATGGATGAGCCTACTGCAGTACTTACTCCCCAGGAGACAAAAAAGCTTTTTGAAATAATGAGGAACATGGCTCAAAATGGATGTTCTATTATCATAATAACCCACAAACTTAATGAGGTCATGGATGTTTCCGACAGAGTTACCATATTGAGGAAGGGTCAGACTGTAAAGACTGTAAATACAAAGGAATCCTCGCCTAAGGAATTAACTGATATTATGGTTGGAAAGTCAGTAAATCTTTCAATCGAAAGACCTGAAGTGACT
>JAUVAG010000193.1 GCA_030591825.1 Dethiosulfatibacter sp. | reverse complement strand
TATTCTGTTTTCAGGGTAGTGGCTCAGGAAGGAAAGTGATGAAATGAAGTTGAATAAAATGATTAAGAGTTGCATTCAGAAAAATACTTGTAGTCATGAAAATGTTACAGAAATGACCACATTTGGAGATTCAGAAAGAAGATTCAAGTGTAGAGATTGTGGTGAAATTTTGAAACGAGAATATTAAAAGAGAGGGTGATTAAAGATGTTACCAGGTAAAAATGCAGTTATTAAACAGGGTGCAACAGCAATAAATGGATTGAACGATGCAGGTATAAGTTTTGATGGTGCTTTGATTGATGGAACAACCTTCAGTGACGGAGGATGGAAGAAACAGATCCAAGGATTGAAGAGCGGAAAGCTTTCTTTAAGTGGATTTTATAATGGAGCAGATACAGGGCAGGTTGCATTGTACAGTGCCTGGGCAAATGGTGCCAATGTATCAGTTACATATCTTCCGGATGGTACAAACGGTTGGACATTCGATTATAAGGTTTCCAGCATGAACATGGGTGCTGCAGTTGCCGGAGAGGTTTCGGTATCATACGAGCTTGAGTCTGATGGTGCAGTATCAGTAGTTAGCGGTTAAGGAGTGATGTAGATGTATGCAGGTAAACTGGCAAAGGTTAGGCAGTCGGGAACATCAACGGCTTTTTCAGGAGAATCAACTACTGTAAGTGAAGGATATACCGTTTATCAGATTACAAATGAAGCCAAAAGGGTGCTGGACAGGAGTGTAATTCCTACGGTCAACAAGGATGGAGGGGAGATTTCTTCCGGATTTACGATTGATTATTTAACCGGTAAATTAACTTTTAGTGTTGCAAATGGAGTTGGTGAAGTTATAACTCTTGATGGAAAATACATGCCTATGGCAGATATAGCTAATGCGCACGAGTATGAAGTGAGCTTGAATGCTAATCTGCTTCCGGCTCCGGTCTTTGGGTCTGAATATAACAAGAATGTCCAGGGTGATAAGAATGCGTCCGGAAGTATCTCTGAATGGGTGACTACGGATTTTTATTTTGCAGAAAAGTTAATTGCAGGAGAAATGGTTGTAATTGAATTGTATCCCCAGGCGGATTTGACTCCGTTAATATTTTGGGCTGCAATCAATTCAGATGAATTTAAGGCAGCAGCAAGTGGAGAGCAAGACCAGAGTGTAAGCTTTGAGTCTGATGGTGAAATAAGTTTTATATAAAAAAAGTGAGGTAGAAAGATGATGGATAAATTGAGAGAAAAGATATTGAATGTTAAGGCAAAGGAAGAGGTTATCAATGTTCCTGAGTGGGGTGTTGATGTTAAAATCAAGGAATTGACTGCAAAGGATAAGTATGATATTTCAAGCAAAACAACAAATATGAAGACTGGGGTTGTTGATATTTCAAGAATGGCTGCTGAGTTTATTATTGCTTGTACACATGATCCTGAAACAGGTGAAAGGCTGTTTGAGAAAACAGATGTTGAGGCTATAGGTAACATGCCTTCAAGCGGAATTGACAAGGTTTTTGAAGAGATCACCAGAATCAATAAGTTAGAGGATATTGACGAAACGGTAAAAAACTAAAGAGTGACTACGAGAGAACATTTCATTACGAATTGGCGCAAGAGCTTAAGTATGCAAGTATATCAAGAATGCTTGAAGAAATGACAGCAACTGAATTGCAAGAGTGGAAGGCGTTCTTTGTTCTCCAGGAGTCACGAAGAGAGAAATCAAGAAAAGAAGCAGAATCAAAAAATAATAATTCAAACAAGAGGACTTTCTGATGAGGGTCTTTTTATTTTGCCAAAGGGGGTGAATAGATGTCATTCTCAAAATTTATAGTTAATGTCGGAGCAAATATTAGTGATTTTCAAAAGAAGATGACTACTGTTTCAAAGACATTGGACAAAGAAGCAAGGAAAATAGGCAATGTTGGTTCAACTTTAACAAAGAATATTACTGCTCCAGTGGCAGCTGTTTATGGTGCTTCAACAAAGACGTTTGCTGATTTTGAAGCAAGTTTGAACAAGGTTTCTACTGTTGCTGATGAAAACGTCAAGAGCATGAAGTCCATATCAGCGGAAGTGTTGAACACAAGTAACAAGTATGGAATCGCAGCAACCGGAATTAATGAAGCTACCTATCAGATGATTTCAGCAACAGGGAATACTGCGAATGCTTTGACTAATGTTGGAGTTTCAGTAAAAGCAGCAGAAGGTGGTTTTACAGACGTAACTACTGCAGTGGATGGTCTTACGACTGTTACAAATGCATATGGATTGAAGGGAACGGCTGCAATGCAGATGGTATCGGATCAGATGCTTACAGCTCAAAATTTGGGTAAAACTACATTTGGAGAAATGGCTCAGAGTATTGGTAATGTAATACCTATTGCAGCTAACTTGGGAATTGAAACGGATGAATTATTTGCATCGATGGCGGCATTGACAAAAAACGGTATACAGACTTCTCAATCAGTTACTGGTCTTAAGGCTGCATATAGCAATATATTGAAACCTACAGCAGAAGCAGCAAAGCTTGCCGGTTCTTTAGGACTGGAATTTAATTCAGCACATTTGAAGAGTGTCGGATGGGCCCAGTTTCTCCAAGAAATCAAGGATAAGACTGGAGGTTCAACTGAGGCCATGGCCAAACTATTCGGTTCAACCGAAGCGTTGAATGCGGTGACTGTGCTGACTACATCTGGAGCTGAAGACTTTGCTAATGCAATTGTTGAGATGGGTAATGCAGCTGGTGCGACACAAGCTGCATATGACAAGATGAACCAGGGCACTGCAGATACATGGCAGGATACTATGATTGAGATTCAAAATCTAGGAATAGAAATCGGTCAGGTTCTTGCGCCTATAGTCAATGACTTTCTTGGGAAAATTTCAGAGATGGTGAAATGGTTCAAGAGCCTTGATGATTCTACAAAAGAGAATATTATCAAGTTCGGGCTTTATGCAGCTGCACTAGGGCCTATTATGTTGGCAACTTCAAATACAATCAGAACAACATCGGCATTGGTTACTACTGTAAACATGATGCCTGGTGCAATGAAAAACATGGCAGCAGTCTCAAAATTGGCTGGTGCAAATGTTGGAAAGGCATTTGGGTTGATGAAGTCTGGAGCTTTGGCGACTGCAAGTGGATTAAAGTACTTATATGGAGTTGTTACTGCTCATCCTATGATACTCGTTGCAACAGCTGTAGTAGCTGCTGGAATCTGGATGTATAAGAATCAGGAAATGGTTAGTGTTAAATTAAAACAGGCCTGGGAAATGTTGAAAGCAGCTGGCAGCAATTGGGTACTTGGGCATCAAAAAGATGTACAGGAATTGGTCAAAGTGTTTTGGTGGTTGGTAGATAGTATTCTAGAAAAGGTTGAACCCATAATCAAATTCCTTCCGAAATCATGGCAAGAGACATTTCAAAAAATGAAAAATGCTACAAGTGAAAACTTGATTGAAATTGATAATAAAATAGTTGATACAACAGCTAAGATGGAAGAAAACTCACAAAGAATAAGTCAAGCTTTCACTAACATGACGATGTCATATTCAAAGGCTGTTGACGCGGCTGAACAAGCTGGAGCAAGATACGCTGCAATGGCAGATAAGTATTATACTGATGCAAAGGATAAAGCTGTTTCAGCTGCGGAACTTATGGGGTTAAGATATCAAGGTATGGCGGATGCTATTGTAGATGCAAATAAAGAAGTTACTGATTCCGGTGATGATCTGCAGAATAACTATAATGATTATTTTTCTGGGATACAGAATGATGCTCTTGAAACTGCAAATGCATTCGAACAGATGAAAGGATCCATTACTCAGACAATCAGCGACATCAACAAGCAGATGCAACAGCTTTACAACACCAGGAAGAATGCCGTTGATACCATTGCATCTAAGCTGAAGAACGGGACCATTACAAAAGACACTGCTCAGTATGTCATGAAGGGGCTTTTCAGCAACGAAAAGGTTGAAGTCCCGGAGTGGATATCCCACCCGACTTCAGGCGCTGACGATCCTCGAATTGAGGAGTATAAAAAGCAGACCGTAATAGAACAGGTCAACATCAATGTGAAGACGCCTGCAGAAGCGGTCAGGGAGATTGAAATTTT
>JAUVAG010000282.1 GCA_030591825.1 Dethiosulfatibacter sp. | reverse complement strand
CTCATCTCACTATTTATGGGAATCATAATCATGGTTTTCCTAATTTTCATAGACTATGAAATCTACGGTAATTTTTATATACCAATCTATGTAGTGTGCAATTTAATGCTGGTCGCAGTACTGATCTTTGGTTTTGGAGAAAACCAGTGGGGTGCTAGAAGCTGGATTGAAATTGGTCCTGTTACATTTCAACCATCAGAAGTTGTTAAATTCGGGCTTATAATTTCATTGGCCAAATTTATAGACAAAAACAGGGCAGACATCAACAATCCATTTACCCTCATCAAGATACTTGCCTTTGCAGGCTTTCCTATCATATTGATTATGCTTCAACCTGATTTTGGTACTTCCATGGTATTTATTTTCTTTATATTGGTAATGTTGTTCATTTCAGGTCTTGATATGAAATACTTCCTGATATTCATAGCCCTAGGAATAATCATGGTTCCAATACTTGCCATTACTCTTGACGATTATCAGATTAACAGGATACAGGTGTTCCTGGATCCAAGTCTTGACCCACAGGGTGCTGGATATCAGGTTATACAGTCTAAAATTGCAATTGGCTCAGGCCTGGTATACGGAAGAGGTCTTTTCCAGGGAGTTCAGAATCAGTACGGATTCCTTCCAGCAAAGCAAACAGATTTCATTTTTGCAGTTATAGGCGAGGAACTCGGTTTCCTTGGAGGTCTGTTCCTCATTTGCCTCTATGCCTTTTTAATGTACCGGCTTATCAAGATTGCAAAAAACGCATTGGACATGTTTGGGTCATTAATTGTCGTCGGTATAACGGCAATGATGTTTTTCCATATATTCGAGAACATAGGGATGACCATTGGGCTCACACCTGTAACAGGAATTCCCCTTCCCTTCATCAGCTATGGAGGAACATTCATGCTAATCAATATGATAAGTATTGGGCTTGCCCTTTCGGTGGCAGTAAAAAGAGAAGGACTGGAATTTTAAGTTCTTCTCTTTCATTTTTTTGCAATAGCTGGGTACAAATAATAACAGGCGACAGTTCACTACTCCCTCGGAACGACAATCTTTAACTGATAATGTTGATTGTCGAACCTCGAAGTCGAAACCTCACTGTCGCCTGTTATTATTTTTTGTTACATATGTGAATTGATTGTTATTTAATCTGTCTTCTCTAAATCAATTCAATAATTCAAGAAAAGAGATTATGTTTAGATCATCTGAAACAGCTACCTCCGATAAATTCCTTGATAATAGAAGTGTTTGGGATTATGCTGTCATCTTCTATTTCCATGAAATAGCTTAAGAATTCAAGCAGTCGTTTCTTTTCATAGCAGAAGTTGCAATCGTCTCTTATTTCCTCGATTATTGGTATTGCATATTTTTTAAGTACGGTTAACTCGTAAATAAGGGATGAGTTAAACATAACATCTGCATTTTCCTGGTATGGAAAAATATAATTATTTTCACCTTTTACTACATTTTCCCAGAGTTCCAGTGTTTTTTCTCCATTATGTCCTCTATATTTCATATCTCTTATTATTCTTCTTATAAGCCTCAAATCAGTAGTAGAGACTCTATTGTGATCGTCAATATTAAGTTGCGTCAATGCACTTATATATATCCTATATTTGAGGTTTTGTTCTATTGATTCAGTCAACTTTTCATTTAAGCCGTGAATCCCTTCTATTACAATATACTGTCCAGCATCTACAGAAACAGGTGTTTCGCGACTTTCCCTCTTTCCCGTAAAAAAATTAAACCTTGGCATGATTATTTCCTCACCAGATAAAAGATTTGTCAAATCCTTGTTAAAAAGATCAATATCTAGGGCTTCAATAGTATCGAAATTATATTCTCCATTACTGTCCTTTGGAGTATTTTCCCTTTCAACGAAATAATCGTCTAGAGAAATTGTTAGATAGTCCTTTCCGTTAACCTTCAGCTGAATTCCAAGCCTGTTGGCAAAGGTCGTTTTCCCTGATGATGATGGACCTGCTATTAATATTACTCTTGCATCGCTTTCACAGATGCTGTCTGCAATATATGCAATTTTCTTTTCATGAAGAGCTTCCGTTACTCTTATGATATCATTTATTTCACCATTTAATATGGATTTGTTGAGCTCTCCTGCATTGCTTACCTTCAACAGTTTCGCCCATATTTCAGACTCTATGAATACATTAAACAGTTTCTCTTGATGGTTGTATTTAGGAATGGAATAGTTGTGTTCCTTTCTTGGGAATATGAGAACCAATCCTGGTGCCGATATTTTTAAATCATAACTTTCAAGTTTTCCGGTGCTCTTGTAAGTCTCACCCATAATATTGTAGTATGTATTGTTAATTTTGCATACTTTTATATTTTCAATACCTAAATTCTCAAAAAGAAGAACTTTATCCATCATATTTTGCTTTCTGAAAATCTCTATAGCATCTTCTTTTTTAAGAAGTTCTTTTCTGATTCCCATGTTGTCAGCTATGATTTTGTTCATTTCCTCTTTGATTTTTTCTACATCATCATCAAACAGCTCCCTGTTTAAAACAAGTTCAGTATAAAAACCCTTGTTTATTGAATGTTCTATAACCACCTGTTTATCTGGAAATGTTCTGTTACATGCTTCAAGATAGACAAGTACCAATGTGTTTATGTATCTTCTTAATCCTTTGTCGTTGTATATTTGAATATCACTCATATTATCACCTGTAATTTTTTATTTTTCGGAACATTTTTAAATTATTTTCGTTTAATCTAATGAGGTTAACCTTTATCCACCCATACAGGAGCAGATTAAATATCTGCTCCTGTCCCCAATTAACCCATCAATTCTTTTTTAAGTTTGATATAATTTCTTGGACATGAAGCTTCAAATACTTTTCCATTAAGGTATTCAAGTTCTCCTGCAAATCCTTTGAATTTAAGTTTTTGGGAATGAAGAAGATATCGATTCATTCCCTTTGTTTTACCGCCATATTTTATATCTCCTACCAGTGGATGACCAATGCTGCTCAAATGAGCACGAATCTGATGAGTTCTTCCTGTAATGAGTTCCACCTCTATTTCAGTGAACCCGTTATTGTATAGGACCGGCTTTATTCTTGTGAAAATCTCCTTATACCCTTCAATTTCAATATTTCTGACTACTACCTTGTTTACATCATCTCTCT
>JAUVAG010000261.1 GCA_030591825.1 Dethiosulfatibacter sp. | reverse complement strand
TTTTAATTCCATAAGCGATATAGCTGATGAAATTTTATCTAAATACAAAAAGAAAGGTTATTTCAACAGACAATTGAAAGCGATGGTAGTTGGAGTACCGAATGTTGGGAAATCTACTTTTATAAACCGAATAGCAAAAAGAAAAGGGGCCAATATTGGAGATAGACCGGGTATTACAAAATGTAAACAGTGGATTAAAGTGAAAAATGGAATAGATCTTCTTGATACACCCGGAATACTTTGGCCTAAAATAGAAAATGATATTCAGGGATACAATCTTGCTGCTACAGGGGCAATAAGGGAAGAGATTCTTAATAAAAATGCCATTGCTAAATATATAGTAGAATTCTTAAATAAGAATTATAAAAGTAGCTTGATTAATAAATATCAAATCGAAACTGAAAACAAGGAAATACACGTTATCATCGACGATATAGCACGTAAAAACGGGTGTATACTGAAAGGTGATGAATTGGATTACGAGAGGGTTTCGAGGCTTATAATTAGCGATTTCAGAAGTGGTAAGTTAGGAAAGCTTACCCTGGAGAAGCCGAAAAATGCTTAAGATAGAAAATGAGCTTCATGAAAAAGGTTATAACAATATTGCCTGCATTGACGAAGTAGGAAGGGGATGTCTTTCCGGAGATGTAACGGCATGTGCTGTAATAATGCCCGAAAGACTTCTTATTGACGGTGTAAATGATTCAAAAAAGCTTTCTAAGAAAAAAAGAGAAATATATTATGACGAAATTAAAAACGCTGCAATTTCTATTGGAATAGGTACTGCATCCTGTGAGGAAATTGATAAGCTAAATATAAAAAAAGCAACACATCTAGCTATGGGAAGAGCCATTGAAAATCTTCTAGATGAAGAAGGGAATAGAATTATCCCTGATTTTTTGCTTATTGATGCTGAAACAATTGCTCTAAAGATTCCACAGGAAGGTATAATAAAGGGTGATGCCAAATGTCATGGAATAGCGGCAGCTTCAATAGTTGCAAAAGTCACAAGGGACAAAAGAATGGCGGAACTTCATGAAGAATATCCAGGATATAATTTCAAAAAAAATGCAGGATACGGCACAAAGGAACATATTGATGCCTTGCTGAAAAAAGGGAAATGTAAGATTCACAGAAACACCTTTATAAGAAAAATACTAGACAGAAACGAACAGTTGAAATTGCTCTGACAAGAGGTGAACTTATGAATAACAGGGAATTAGGCACAAAAGGCGAAGATACAGTTGTTGAATATTTAAAGAAAAAGGGATACCTTGTAATTGAAAAGAATTTCAGGACTAGGATGTTTGAAATAGATATAATTGCCAAGACTGGAAATACCATTTGCTTCATAGAGGTGAAATCTAGAAAAACCTCCAAGTACGGACTGCCAAGAGAGGCAGTAACCAGAAAGAAGCAGAATCAGATAATTAAAGGTGCCATGACATATATTAAATATAAAAAACTCAAGACATTTGTATATAGGTTTGATGTTGTTGAAGTTTTTCTCAATGAGGGGAAAATCAACCATATTGAAAATGCATTCTGGGTATGAAAAAGCATTGGTGACTGACACCAATGCTTTTTATTTATTTATTAAACTATTCCCTGACACAACATTGCATCAGCTACTTTTATGAAGCCTGCAATATTTGCACCTGCAACATAGTTGCCTGGAACGCCGTATTTTTCAGCTGCTGCACTTGATTCTTTGAAAATATTAACCATTATGTCATCCAGCTTATTATTCACTTCTTCAAATGTCCATGGAATTCTCATGCTATTTTGTGCCATTTCAAGAGCTGAAGTTGCAACTCCACCTGCATTGGCCGCCTTGGAAGGTGCAAGAAGAACATTGTTTTCCTGGAAATAATCCATGGCGCTATTTGTACAAGGCATATTTGCACCTTCTCCTATAGCAAAGCATCCATTTTCAACAAGTTTTTTTGCTTCTTCAAGGTTTATATCATTTTGTGTAGCACAAGGTAGAGCAATATCACATTTTAAATCCCATAGTGTTCTTTGATTTTCGTGATATTCAGCTTCTGGATTGTGTTTTACATATTCGCTTATTCTTGTTCTTTCAACTTCTTTGATCTGCTTTACTGTTTCTATGTTTATACCTTTGGAATCGTATATATATCCTTTGGAGTCGCACATGGCTACTACGTTGGCACCATATTCCTGAGCTTTTTCACAGGCATATATTGCAACGTTTCCGGATCCTGATATTATTACTGTTTTATTTTTGAAGTTTTTATTATTTGCTTTAAGCATCTCTCTCACAAAATATACAACACCATATCCAGTTGCTTCCGTTCTTACAAGGGAACCGCCGTATTTCAAACCTTTACCGGTCAAGACGCCTGCTTCAAAATCATTTTTAATTCTTTTGTATTGTCCGAAAAGATAACCGATTTCTCTTCCACCTACACCTATGTCTCCGGCAGGTATATCGACGCTGTCTCCTAGGTGTCTGTAAAGCTCTGTCATGAAGCTCTGGCAGAACCTCATTATTTCTCTGTCTGATTTTCCTTTGGGATCAAAGTCCGAACCGCCTTTTCCTCCGCCTATTGACAAACCGGTAAGAGAATTTTTGAATATTTGTTCAAATCCAAGAAATTTGACAATACCAAGGTTTACTGAAGGATGGAATCTTAATCCTCCCTTGTAAGGTCCTATTGCACTACTGAATTGAACTCTATATCCTCTGTTGACATGTATTTGTCCTTTGTCATCAGTCCAGGGAACCCTGAACATTAATTGTCTTTCTGGTTCAATTAGTCTTTCTAGTATGCAGTTTTCTTTATATTCCGGATGCATATCCATTACTGGCTTTAATGAATGAAGCACCTCTTCAACTGCTTGTTGAAATTCAGGCTCTGCTGAATCTCTCTTTTTTGATAAATTTGTTACGTTTTGTACATAATTCATTGTGTAACCTCCCTACTTCTATATACATTATAGCATTTTATAAACGAAAATCAAGATTCATTATGGAAAAAGTACTATTTATTACGAAAACGTAATAAATAGTATGGGGAAAACGATGTTTTTTATGCATTTTTAATATACAGTATATATTTTTATGAGTATATAAAACAAAAGGAGAGCCTGTCCGTTATTAAAAGACGGATAGATTCTCTTTTTTGACTAGCTAATTTAGTAGTTTATTAAACTATTCCAAGACTCATCATTGCTTCAGCAACTTTAATGAATCCGGCAATATTGGCTCCTGTAACATAGTTACCTGGAACTCCATATTTCTCAGCAGCTTCACTGGTTTCCTTGAATATATTGACCATTATTTCATCAAGCTTTTTATCGACTTCTTCAAATGTCCATGAAAGTCTCATACTGTTTTG
>JAUVAG010000179.1 GCA_030591825.1 Dethiosulfatibacter sp. | reverse complement strand
AGTGTTTGTTTGCATATAATTCATTCTTTTCATCCCAGAGATTTTCGTCGATTTTCTTTTTGAGACCTTTTGATTTTTCAAGAACGACAGATGCATTTTCATTATCTCCCACAATCTTTGCAATATGGGAAAGACATTCGCCATCAAGTACTAAAAGACTGTTCATTGCAATGTCTTCCATGTTTATTGTGTTGGTTTCCTTGATGAATTTAGCGCTGTCATACATTGGACTATTGTCCATTGCTGCCTCGTCCTTTGCTGCAAGCTTTGTTCCGTTGAAATGTCCCTTTCCAACCTGGGAGCTTCCGTATTCAAGGACTCCATTTCCATTTCCATCCCTGTTTTCATACCACCAAAGGTTGGCCTTTAAAAGAACCGGATAGATTTCTTCAAGAAGCTGTCTGTCTCCCGTAAGCTGATAGTATTTGTAGATTATGAAGCTTGTGATAGGAGGCTGAGACCTGTCAACCCATTCAGTGAATTCCGCCATGAGGCAGGCAAGGTTACCTTCAGGGGTGGTATTATCCATTGCCGACTTCATGCAGTTTCTGGCCATAGTCCAGTCTCCTGAATATGCATTTATCAATCCGTGCATGAGGATGTCGTCAAGCCAGATAAACCATCCTCCGAACTTTCTATCTATCCAAAATCTTGTAAGAGATGTAAAGACCCTTTGGTTCTTATGATCCGCTATTGTATTCCATGCCATTACTTCCTGCATGGATTCCATTGCTGAAATATTTTCTCCCTTTGACAGTTTGGTAAGGGGAGCCATATATTTTTCCTTAAGCTCTTCAAATGATACATCGAGAGCTTTTTCCGCCTTCTCTTTACTCGTTTCCAAATCGTTTGAAACACATACAGAAAATACTATTTCTGGTGTTTCCTCAAGGTTGTACATTGTGCTGTACCAGCTGATTTCATCAGTCTCAGGCATTGGAGTATAATAGCCAAGATCCTCTATTGCTTCTCCAAGGGCATCCCTTGAATCCACGTAGCAGTCCCTGATAGGCTTGTCCTTCAGAGCTACCGCTATTTCGTAGCTTCTCTTTGAAGCAGAAAAGCTTCCATCTTTCTCCTCAACTATCCCATAATCCTTCTCACCCTTGTCTTCATTATCAAATCCAAATGATATGAGCGTTTGGAATCTAAGTCCCCACTCTCCAAATTTCAAGGTCCTTATTTTTCCAGTTACAGTATAGTCGTCTGATTTTACATATTCTATTTCAAGTACTGTACCACCGTGTTCAACCTGAAGTCTGCAGTAGTTTCCATCAGGATGGTGTTCAAAAAGCTTTATTTTCTTTGTGAATGGAAAATTTGTATACTTTCCTTTTTCAGCATAGGAATTTGCTCCTATTGAAATATAAAACTCGGCAGGTAGAAACTCCATTATTGTAGGGCTTTTGGAGCTCCATGTGTTCCAGTATTTATTGCATGGTATCTGATACATATTTCACCTCGTATATATAATATAATCATTTTATTCTAAGTCATTTGGCTATTGAAAATAAAGTGTTGTTTCCAAAGTTGGCATTACGTGAGCAGTATCTCCGACCTGATATTTTTCAGCATCAAGGCTTATTATGGATATTTCAATTTCATCCTTGCCCATATTTCCAAGAAGCTTGCATACCGACCCGGTGAATACCTTGTTTGTGATTTCAAACTTTTGAGACCCTTCAAATTCCTTAGTCTCTATATTGAAGTGTTCTCCTCTGACTGCAACACTTACATTATCTCCAGCCTTACCCTCTTTATAGTTTACTCCTACGATCCAACCATTTCCTTCAACTGCCCATCGTCCTTCTATTTCAACCAGCTTTCCTTTCAATATATTAGCCTTTCCAAGAAAATCAGATGCAAATATTGAATTCGGATAATTATAAAGGTTGATAGGATCAGATTCCTGCTCTATTACACCCTCGTTCATTAGTATTATCTTGTCTGACATTGTAAGAGCTTCTTCCTGGTCATGGGTTACAAATATTGTCGTTATCCCTATTTTTTGCTGAATATTTCTAAGTTCATACTGCATCTCCGCTCTTATCTTCCTATCGAGAGCAGATAAGGGCTCGTCAAGCAACAATATGGAAGGTTCAATTACCAATGCTCTAGCAAGAGCTATCCTCTGCTGCTGTCCTCCCGAAAGCTTAGTTATCTTTCTGTCTTCCATACCTTCAAGCTTTACAAGCTTAAGTGCCCAGTTAACCTTTTCATCTATTTCTTCCTTGCTCTTCTTTCTGATATTAAGACCGTAGCCGATATTTTTTGCTACAGACATTGTTGGGAACAATGCATAGTTTTGAAAAACCATGCCAATGTTTCTTTTTTCCACCGGCACCATTGTAATGTCTTTTCCATCGACTATGACCGATCCTGTGTCTGCGGTTTCAAGTCCGTTTATAATCCTCAGAATCGTTGTCTTGCCACATCCTGAAGGTCCCAGGAGGGACACGAAATCACCGTTCTTTACTTCGAAGTTTATGTCATACAGCACCTGATTGGTGCCGAATGATTTATTTAGATTTTTTATAATTAAATTATTCACTGTATTCTCCTTACTTTGACTTCATCAATCTGTTTGCCGAGTATCCCAGCTTGTTAAGCAGCAGTACCAGTACTATTGTAATTACCATGATTATGCTGGCAAGTGCATTCATATCCGGTTTGTACCCTACCCTTATAAGGGTGAAGATTTCCATAGGAAGTGTCCTCACGCCAAAAGGTGCCAGGAAGTATTGCATTGCAAAGGCATTGAAGCATACCATGAATGACATGAGCCCGCCGGACATTATTCCGGGTACAAGCATTGGAAACAATACATCCTTGAATACTCTTGGATAGCTTGCTCCAAGCATTCTAGCCGCATCCTCAGGAGTCCTGTCCGCCTCGTTGAATCTTGCTATTACCATCATTATGCAATAAGGAAGAACTATAATGAGATTACCGAAATACATTCCTATATATGATCTTCCAAGTCCTGTCAGGTTAAAAAGCAACAGGAGTGCTATTGCCTGTACCAGCCATGGAATAATTATTGGAAGTTGTGCTACCGTCATGAAGGAATCGCTGACTTTCTTTGGTACATACTGTGCTCCAATTGCAGTCATGGTTCCAAATATCATAGATGTAGCTGCTACAGATCCTGCAAGCTTAAGTGAAAGGACTGTGGCTTTAAACAAATCACTCCCGTCAAACAATAATTCGTACCATTCAAGTGTGAATACAAAGGGAAGCATTCCAAAGGGAGTTTTATTAAATGACATAATTATGATTACAAATATTGGTATGAATATGATCATATATGTTGCAGCAAGCCATATTCTAATCACTAGATTGAATTTCTTGTTTCTCATTCATCCATACCTCCTATTGTATTATTTGCAATTTTAATTGATTTCCTAATCATTGCCATGATTATACTGAGTACAATCAAAAATACGAATGATAACGCCGCACCGTATCCCATGTTGAGAACTACTGAAAACTGTGAATTTATAAGTGATCCAACCATCATTCCATTTGGTCCTCCAACTAGTGTAGGTTCAACGAAACTTCCTGTTACGGGAACAAGTACAAGGAGTATTCCAGAAAGCAATCCTGGTATGCTCATTGGGAAAACAATACTCTTAAAGGTTTGCCATTTACCTGCGCCAAGAGACTGAGACGCATTTATAAGATTATCGTCTATACCTTCAATTGAAGTATAGAGACTAAGTATCATATAAGGCAGATACTCGTAGACCAGTACAATTACAACTGCCAAATTAGAATAGAGTATGGAGGTTGATGGATCTGCAAGATTAAGCGCCCCTAGGAAAGTCATTACAACACCCTTGGCTTGAAAAATTACCATAATTGCATATATAAGCAGAAGCTGACTAGTAAAGAAAGGAACTATAATAAGCATCATGAGCAGATTTTTGTTCTTGGGATTAACAACCTTGGCTATACCCCAGGCTGCAGGATATGAAATAAATATGCAAATCAATGTAACCAATACTCCTATGCCTACTGACTTGAACATGAGCCTTGTAAAGGTAAGGCTCGAAAACATCTTAATGAAGTTATTTATTGTGTACCCCTGTATTTCTCCGTGAATACCGATATTCCCCTTGATTGTACTGAAAAATATAAGCATTCCCAGAGGAATCAAAGACAGACAGAGAAACAGCAGTGACGATGGAATTATCATTGTTCCACCCTTGCTTACTGGCTTTT
>JAUVAG010000311.1 GCA_030591825.1 Dethiosulfatibacter sp. | reverse complement strand
AGGAGGTTAGCGTGAAAAATTACAAATATATACATTTTATAAGCATTGGTGGAATAAGTATGAGTGGACTTGCCGAAATCATGTTAAACAGGGGCTGCAAAGTAACAGGCTCAGACATAAACGATACCAACCTTACAGAGCATCTGAAGAATCTTGGTGCAGTAATACAAAAAGGACATGATGGCAAAATCATAGACAACCAAAACCTTGTAGTATTCACAGCTGCTATAAGCAGCGAAAACCCTGAATATATAAGGGCTGAAAAACTTGGAATTAAACTTCTTGAAAGAGCTGATTTTCTTGGAGAACTCATGCATGACTACAACAGTCCTGTGGCCATATCAGGAACCCATGGCAAAACTACTACTACAGGATTCATGTCAAGCATTCTTCTAAAAGGAGATTCAGATCCTACCATATTAATAGGTGGCGAATATGATCTTATAAAGGGCAATATTAGAATTGGAAATGATGAAACAATTCTAACTGAGGCCTGTGAATATAAAAGGAGTTTTATAAAATTCAACCCTTTTTATGGAGTTGTTTTAAACATAGAAGAGGACCATCTCGACTACTACAAGGATATTGATGATATAAAATCCGCATTTCTGGAATTTGGATCAAAGATTCCAGATAATGGATACCTTGTATACAACAGCGACTGTGGAAATTCAAAACACCTTTTTGATAAGTTGTCGTGTAACCTCAGAACCTTTGGTATAAAAGACAAGGCGAACATATGGGCTGACAATATAACCTATACTCCCTATCCCTCATTTGACCTTCATATTGATGACACTTTAATATCCAAAGTTTCACTAAAAGTTCCTGGAGAACATAATCTATATAATGCTCTAGCAGCCGTTGCTTGTGCTCACGCTATGGATATTGAAAATTCAAACATAATAGAAGGAATACAATCCTTTACCGGAACAAAGAGAAGATTTCAATACAAGGGAATTTTAAATGGTGCATCTGTAATTGATGATTATGCCCATCATCCAACAGAAATAAAAACAACCCTTAAGACAGTCCGTGAAATGACCAACAAAAGGGTTTTATGTGTATTTCAGCCTCATACCTATACAAGAACTTTCTCGCTGCTAAAAGAATTTTCAGAAGCATTCTCGGATGCAGACACAGTACTCGTAGTTGATATCTATGCAGCAAGGGAGAAGGATCTGGGTATTGTTCATTCGAAAGACCTGGTTGAAGGTATCAACAGAAACAATACTAAAGCAATATACTGCAGTTCCTTTGAGGAGGCCGAAGAATATTTCAGAACACATTCCAGAAAAGGCGACATAATCATGACTATGGGAGCAGGAAATGTTCATCTAATAGGGGGAAATATTACGGAAAGTTAACATTTAAATTGTTTCATTATTATTCCCTTTGGGTATATTTATATTGACAATGTCCCCACTCCCCCTATCTGGCAGTCAACCGGATAGGAAAAGAAAGCTTCCTATCCGGAAGCTTTCTTTACTTTTTGTACTAATATTTATTTACATTTGTATTTCTACAGCTTTTTCAACTGCTATAAGCATCTCTTCTGATATCAACAATTCATCACATTTGTTTATATCTTCAAAGAGTTCTCTATCCTCTTCCAGTTTTTTTACCTTGTTTCTCAATATATTGTATGCTATTTCAGTAGCAGTACCTAGCTGTTTTTTTCCTCTAAGGTCTATTGCCTGGCAAGCACACATCATTTCCATTGCGATTACCCTTCTTGCATTTTTCATGATTTCTCTAGCTTTTCTTGCTCCGATTGTTCCCATCGATACATGGTCTTCTTGATTTGCTGAAGAAGGAATACTGTCAACGCTTGATGGATGCGCAAGAACCTTGTTTTCAGATACTAATGCTGCAGCTGAGTATTGAACTATCATATATCCTGAATTCAAACCGCCATTCTCTACAAGGAAAGCTGGAAGTCCGCTTAAAGCAGGATTTACAAGTCTTTCAAGTCTTCTCTCAGAAACATTTGCAAGCTCTGCAAGTGCAATTGACATGAAGTCAAAACTTAACGCCATTGGCTGTCCATGGAAGTTTCCACCAGATATGCCTGTATCTTCAAGTATTATTGGATTATCTGTTACAGAGTTCATTTCAATAATTACTTTTTCCTCTATATAGTTCAATGCATCCTTGGTTGCACCATGAATTTGTGGAGTACACCTCAATGAATAAGCATCCTGAACCCTTAAATCTCCCTGCTCAGTTGTCATTTCACTTCCTTCAAGAAGCGTCAGCATGTTGGCAGCAGTTGTCAACTGTCCCTTGTGAGGTCTTACAAGATGAACTCTTTCATCAAGTGCTGTAGTTATTCCATTCATTGCTTCAAAAGTAAGCGAAGCAGACAAATCTGCAAGCTTTGCAAGATTTATTCCGTCATGAATTGTTAAGGCACCTATAGAAGTCATTGCCTGTGTTCCGTTAATCAATGCAAGACCTTCCTTTGATACAAGCTCTACAGGAGCAATTCCAGCTTTTTCCATTGCTTCTCCACCGGATATAACAACTCCATTAAGTTCGGCTTTTCCAAGTCCTATTAATGGAAGAACCATATGAGCAAGTGGTGCAAGATCCCCACTGGCTCCCAAAGAACCTTTTTCAGGAATTACTGGATGAACACCCTTGTTTAGCATCTCAATCATAGTTTCAACAGTAGAAATTCTAATTCCAGAAAATCCCTTAGCATGTGTATTTGCTCTCAGAAGCATCATTCCTCTTACTGCATCTCTATCTAATGGATTTCCAGCTCCAACTGCATGAGTGATAATAAGGTTCTTTTGAAGAAGTTTTGCCTCTTCCTGAGTGATATTAACATCACTGAACTTACCGAATCCAGTAGTTATACCATATATGGTTTTCCCACTTTCAACAAATCTGTCCACTCTTTTTCTT
>JAUVAG010000037.1 GCA_030591825.1 Dethiosulfatibacter sp. | reverse complement strand
GGCCTTTTCCATATACAGGTATTATCCTTACAGCTGTTGTCTTGTTGTTTATTACTCCAATTGCACATTCATCTGCTATTATTCCAGACAAGGTACTAGCTGGAGTATCTCCAGGTACAGCAAGCATATCAAGACCTACGGAACATACACAGGTCATGGCTTCAAGCTTATCTATAGTTATAGCTCCCAAATTAACAGCCTCTATCATCCCTTCATCTTCACTTACAGGGATAAAAGCTCCGCTAAGTCCGCCAACATGGGATGAAGCCATTATACCACCCTTCTTCACTGCATCATTTAACATTGCCAGTGCTGCAGTAGTTCCATGTGCTCCACACTTTTCAAGTCCCATTTCCTCTATGATTCTTGCTACACTATCACCAATTTCCGGTGTAGGTGCCAATGAAAGATCCATGATATTGAAAGGAACATTTAGTCTCCTTGAAATCTCTTTAACAAGAACCTCTCCTGCTCTTGTTATTTTGAATGCTGTTTTCTTTATTGTTTCAGCAACAACATCAAAAGGCTCTCCTCTTACATCTTCAAGAGCAGCCTTTACAACACCAGGTCCACTAACGCCAACACTTAGTGAAGTTTCATATTCTCCTACACCGTGGAATGACCCAGCCATGAATGGATTGTCTTCAACTGCATTTGCAAATATTACAAGCTTTGCAACTCCTATACTATCCCTGTCTCTTGTTAGATAAGCAGTTTTTTTAACAATTTCTCCCATAAGCTTTACAGCATTCATGTTGATTCCAACCTTGCTGCTTGCCACATTTACAGATGAACAAACCTTGTTTGTAACCGCCAATGCTTCAGGAATTGAATTAATAAGGATTTCATCTCCCTTGGTAAATCCTTTCTGCACAAGTGCTGAAAAGCCTCCAAGAAAGTCTACTCCTACTTCCTCCGCAGCCTTGTCAAGAATCTTTGCATATTCCACATAGTCCTTGTCGGTACTTGCTCCTGCCACAATGGATATTGGTGTTACTGAAATCCTCTTGTTAATAATTGGAATTCCGTATTCCCTTTCAACTTCTTCCACTGTTTTTACAAAATTTTCGGCTTTTTTTGTTATCTTGTCATATATCTTTTGTCTGGATATTTTTCCATCTTCATGGGCACAATCAAGAAGAGATATTCCCATAGTGATGGTTCTAATATCAAACTTGTTCTTTTCAACCATTCCAATGGTTTCCATTATATTATTTCTGTTTATCATTGTTGCCTCCTACACTTCGTGCATTTTTGTGAATATGTCTTCTCTTTGAATTCTTATGGTCATTCCAAGCTCTTTTTCAACAACCTCAAGCTTGTCCTGTATTTCAGCAAATGACACATTCATATCAGTAATGTCTGTTAGCATTATCATCGTAAAATATTCTCTCATAACTGTCTGGTTGATATCCAGAATATTTATGTTACAATCCGCCAACACATTTGAAGCCCTTGCTATTATGCCTACTTTATCTTGTCCAATAATGGTTAATACTGCTTTCATATTTTCCTCCTTTAATATAAAAACGGGCACAAAGGCCCGCAGAAATCTGTTTCTGCCACTGTCCTTTTACCTGAGAGTTTCGCATTATGCTTGCCCCTTCGGTGCTCTTTTCGAGTCTCTCCAGAAGTTTGTCCAGAAACGGTCGTTAAAAAACTTCCGAAACCTTCAACCAATGTATTAATAATATTATCAAGTATACGACAAGTCATATGTTTTTTCAAGGTATAAATGAAATATATCCCAAAACTGATAACTTAATATTCAATAGGACTATAAATACAATCCTTTTTTTTATACTAATATATACTTTTTAGAACAGGTGAACTATAATACCCTGCACTATTCCTATCATGAAACCAAGAACACCTCCAAGAACCTCTATATGTCTCAGTTCCTTCCTTGCAATTTCATATGCCAGTTCCTCAAGCTTTGAAAGGTCAAAGGCATTGATTTTTTCTTCAACCATTTCACTAATCCTTATCTCTTCCTGGGCATTGACGCCTATATTGTGGATTATTTCCTTTATGTAATCCTGTCCTTCTTCTTCCATTATCTTGTCGATATATCCAAATATCATTCCCTTGAATCCAGCAAGAAGTGGCATCTCCGATATTTTCATCTCTAAGACAGATTTAAGCTTGTCCTGAATTGAAAGTAGGAGTCCATGTATCTTTTCTTCAGTTACAAAATTATCAAGGATGTCGCTAATGCTTACAAGCTCCTGCTCCACTATTTCACCAATATTTTTTGCTATTTCCTTCTGTCTCATGGGAATTACACCCTGAATTTTGAAGTTGATTATTGGTATTCTTATTTCTTCATAAGGTCTGAAAAGCAGTTTGATTGCAAGTACATTTGTAACATATCCAATTGCCGAACCTATTATAGCCAATATGAAAATTTTCAATAAAATATTTGTCATGATTATGTCCTTTCTTTAAAATCTAACCATATGTGGTATTCTTTTGCGATAAACTGTAATATGATTTAATCCTATATCCTTCAGATCAGAAATTAATTCCTTATGCTTGTAACCAATAAGGTCAGGCTTGTTTGCATCAGAGCCAATAACAATTTTTTCTCCTCCAAGCTTTTTATACATAGTAAGAATTTCTTTTTTGGGATATGGTCTTTTAACTATGGAATGGTATCCGCTTGTATTAATTTCAAGAGACTTGTCTTTACCAATAATCTCCTTTAGAATATCGGAGATTATCTTCTTGTACTTTCCAAACTCCAGATCTATGTAATACCTTTCCTTAAACCTGTCAATGAGATCCAGATGACCTACAACATCGAAATTGTCAAACTTCCTTATGGTTTCAAGTATTTCCGTATAATACTCCTGATAAATCTCAAGGGTATGCTTTTCAGAATAAAATCTTTCGTCACTTAAATAAACTCCGTTTACCTTGTGGGTAGACAGAATTATCATGTCAAGCTGTGAATTATCCATCAAATCATTAAATCTGCCATATTCGCTTTCATCAATTCCAAGCTCAATGGCAGACAATATTTCTACTTCATCATATTTTTTATTGATTCTCTGAATTTCATTTCTATATTCATTCAAATCAAAAGACATATCCCAGTCTTTCTTTTCATTGATTTCATAGTAATCGGCAGCATAGATCAATTTTATTTTCTTTTTTATGGCCGCTACAGCCATTTTTTCAATGTCGTATCTGCATCCAGCTGAATACAGCGACCTGACATGGAAATCATACATTTCATCACCTATTCATTACAACTCAGAAAAAGCGATTACATCGCGTTAACCAAGTAAGCTACAAAAAACCCGCTTTGCCGCGGCCCAGTTAATTCATACCCGCCTCACAGCAGGTGGGTGTTCTGTCTCGAACTTCTGACCCCCTGACTAGCAGTTTCGTCATCAATTCCGGGAACGTGAACTCCCGTTCAAATTATGTCGGTTGAATTAAATGGAACCTCAAACATTGCAGGCTATTTCTTACTCTTATTATAATCCAAAAAATCAAAATAATCAAATTACATCTTTATTACAATATTTTTACAATACATTGTATTATAATTGCTTTTCCAATAAATGTAAATAGAAAATTAATTTACTTTAATTGCTCTTGATGAATTAAGAAGATACAGGTATGATTCCTTCACTTTTAATCCCATAAGCTTCTCAAGTGCCTCTCTGTAGGTTGATATCTGAGGCGAATAATGTTCAATCAGGCTGTCCATATTCCCATTATAAACCCTGTCAGTTTTGTAATCAACAAGGACGAGTTCTTCTCCTTCCCTGAAATAGCAGTCAATAACACCCTGAACCAGAATCTCTCTGTCCTTTTCAACACTGTCAACAATATCGCTTAATCTCTTTTTCAATATGAAGGGTTGCTCCCTGTATACAACTTTGGCCTGAATCATTCTTCTGCCCAAAGGCGATGTGTAATAGGCAAGTATTTTCTCCGTTTCCACGACTTCAGCTTCCTCTTCAGTTAGCTGCTTTCTTTCAACCATTGTCTTTACAGATTTCTTCACATAATCAAGGTCCATATAACTATCAAGTTTTATGAGCTGAAGGACAGAATGTGTTATGGTACCAATTTCAGCAGGAGTAAACTTGGATATCCTGCTCTTAAAAAGAGGGATTTCCCTTAGAGATGGAATCCTGTACTTAAGGCTTTCATTCTTGCCCCTTAACTCTTTGATGTCCGTTACAGTTATTTTGTCCGGAACAAGACTCTTTTCACCATATTCATATTGCCAGTTCATCTTTTTTTCAATGGTTTCATATTCTTTTGTGTTTTTCCATTCTCCCTGAAATATCCTTTCAAAATATCCCTTGTCATTAATAGTCTTTTCATCAGGTGACTTAGCCAGAAGTGAAATATTTACTTTATTAACTCTGTATTTGGACTCTTCCTTGTTGAGTATATAACCTATCCAGTCAAGATAGGAGGATGCGGACAAAGTATTGATATAAGCTATCTTCTCTTTTTCCCATTTTCCCTTCCATTTGTCAAAATCATCTACTGTTCCAGTCAGAATCAGCTTGTCTACTGCCCTGGTAAGGGCCACATACAAAACCCTCATCTCTTCTGACAGGTTTTCTCTGTTTATTTGAATTTTCGAAGCAAATCTAGGCAAGGTTTCTTTGTAGATGTTTTCTTCCCTGTTTATGTATTTTGGAGCAAGTAGACATTTTCTACTTATAATCAAGTCTCCTGCCAGATCCGACTTGTTAAATTTCTTGTTAAGTCCTGCACATATTACAACAGGGAATTCCAGACCCTTACTTTTATGTATAGTCATAAGCCTGACTACATCGTCATTTTCTCCCAGTATTTTTGCAGTCATCATGTCTCCTGAGGAGTTTTTAAGTCTGTCAAGGTATTCAATAAAGTCCGAAATACCTGAATATCCATCCTTTTCAAAGACACCTGCCCTGTCGACCAGAAGCCTTAAGTTTGCCTGTTTCAGGTTTCCGTTTTTCATAAGACCATTGAAATAATAATATTTAGTATCTATCATTATTTCCCATATTAGTCTGCTCATATTCATGGTCCTGGATTTGAATCTCCAGTCTTCGATTTTTTCCTTAAAAACTTCTATTTTCCTTTTCAGATTTTCATCTTCTAGATTGTCGCTTTTAATTAATGCCGTGAAAAATTCTCCGTCCTTCTTCAAACTCCTTATCTTTATAAGCTCGTCAATGGAAAACCCTGCAACAGGAGATCTCATGACACTTATTAATGGTATATCCTGCTTGGTATTGTCAATGATTCTTAAAATATTCATCATAACCTTAATTTCAACAGTATCAAAATAACTGTTTGATACATCGGAATAAAAAGGTATTCCTTCGTTGTAGAAGACATCTTCAAATACGCTTGCCCAATTGGCGGCAGACCTGAGAAGTATTACTATGTCACTGTATCTGATTTTTCTCCAGTTTTTGTTCTTTGCATCATAGGTTTCACTGGTCATCAAGGTTTTTATCTTATCAGCTATGAATATTGCTTCAAGCTCGTTTGTTTTAAGCTCCAGAAGCTCCTGGTCCATCTCCTCAAAATCTCCTTCATCATCCTCTTCTGATTCAGCAAGCTTCTTTTCTATTACATTTATTTCCAGAGATTTTTCCCCGGCTTCAAAGGAAGTACCCTTGTAAAGATATGCATCCTCGTTATAGTCAATTTCACCCAGCTCTTCATTCATGAGTTTGCTGAAAAGATAATTTGTGAAATCAAGTATTTCACCTCTGCTTCTGAAGTTCTTGTTCAAAAGAACAAGGTTGTTGTTATTCGACGATTTTCCATAGCTGTGATATTTTTCTATAAAAAGCGTAGGATCTGCCTGCCTGAACCTGTATATGCTCTGTTTCACATCACCAACCATGAACAAGTTGTTATCCCTTTTTACCTTGCTGATCAATTCCTCCTGGATTCCGTTACTATCCTGGTATTCATCAACATATATGTATTCGAACCTGTTTCTATAGTATTCCGAAGCTTCATCCTCTTCAAGTATTTCAAGGGCAAGATGCTCAGCGTCACTAAAATCAAGAGATTTAATTTCCCTTTTCTTTTTTGTGAACTCATGGTTAAGTTCCTCTACAAGACTGTAAAGCACTTCCATTAGGGGATGCATAAATTCAAGATCTTTCAATATATTGGAATAGTCGCTTTTAGGCATGTACTTCTTCATTCCGTCAATGGTTTTCTTGTACTTGTCCCTTGAATATTTTACTTCTTCTATTATGTCAGGATCAAACTGCTCCTTCTTGTCTCCCCTGAGAGTCTTAAGCCTTGGATGAGAAAGTGACCCTGCAGTCATGTAAAACCTTTCAAAATCATTTTCAAGTAGTTCCTGAAGGTGAAGAAGGTTTGACCGGTCTTCCTGAAGTGTATCGAAATAAGGAAGGTCCTCTGGACATACAATCAGAGCATGCTTTAAAACTTCCCCTGCAAATTCAATGTACTTTCCTGCCTCTCTTTTAAGTATGCTTATCCACAACGTATCATCGATGGTATCCTTATCCACATCAAGCTGGTCAACAGCATTTTTAAGCCATTCCAAAGGGTTTGGATAGCTTAAAATCGTCCTGTAAAGTCTCTTCACCAAGCTTACTATCCTTTCGTCTCCCCTGTTCTCTGAAAAGGAGTCTATAAAAAGGAAAAAGTCACTGTCTTTTTCTGCATACCTTCTTTCCAATATCCTGTTTACAGTTTCTTCAAGAAGCATTCCAGAATCGTTTGTATCCATTATCTTGAAATCAGGATCAAGGTCTATAAGATAGAAATATTTTCTGATTAGATCAAAACAAAAAGAGTGCATAGTTGATATGTTGCTGTTTCCCAACTGACCAATCTGTTTCTTTAGAAATGCACCGTTTTCTTCATTCATGGAGGAAATCATGGCTTCCTTTATTTTTTCCTTCATGCCTGAGGCTGCAGCATTTGTGAAGGTTACCACTAGAAACCTATCTATATTTATATTGTCGTCAACGACAGACCTTATTATTCTTTCAACAAGAACAGCCGTCTTGCCGGAACCGGCTGCTGCCGAAACTAGCAGATTTTTGCTTCTGTTGCTTATTGCTTCCTGCTGCTGTTCAGTCCATTTAACCATTCTCACCATCCCCTTCTTCAAGGATTTCCATTATTTCTTCTTTTTTCAAATATTTCAGCCTGTTGTATTCATTACCTTCAAGTGCATTGTCGAACTGACATATGGATATGAGGTCACAATAGTCGCAGGGAATCCTGTTTCTGTATTTATAAGGCTTGATTTCAATCACACCTTTTGATATGCAGTCTGAAACTTCAATTATCTTTTTTTCAATTATATAGAGAAGTTTTTTTATATGTTCTTCCTTCAGTATCTTGGAAGTTGCAGAAAACTTTTCTTTTTTTGTCATCTTTATGCTTTCCAGAACTTGTGATGACCTGTTTTCAATAAAGTTTATATCCATCTTGTTTATAATATTTATATCATCAATGGCATATCCCTTAAGTGAAAACCTTTTAAAGATTTCTCCATCGATATCTTCAGCATTGATTATATCACCATCCAGCATTGGATTGTCTATATGAAAATAGAACACGCCTCCGAAGCTACCATTGTTTTCAAATATATTGCTGTTGTATTTGATTACAGCATCCATATAAAGAAAAAGTTGAATCTGCAGACCGTTTATAACATCGTTCAAATCTATGTTTTTATTGGATGACTTGTAGTCTATTATGTTTATATAAGATCCTTCATCTCCCTTGTATACATCTATCCTGTCAATTCTTCCTCTAAG
>JAUVAG010000085.1 GCA_030591825.1 Dethiosulfatibacter sp. | reverse complement strand
ATTTCTCCCTATATACATGCAATGAGCTGGCTTGAAATATTTAGTGTCGGTAAATTTTCATTTATAAAGACAGCCTTAGTTTTATCAATGTATTACCTGCCTCTTAACATGGCACTTTTGTTACTTGGAATGAATTCTATTGACAATGATTATGTTAAAATGGGTAGAATATATAGAAATGATGACGTTGTATTTTACAAGATAATACTCAATATGCTTAAACCATACTTACTTGGTGCCACGTCTCTTGTATTTATCCTTTCATCCTCTGATTTTAGTGTACCTTCATTGTTTCAGCTTAAAACCTATAGTTTTGAAATATTCACATCATATTCATCAGGGGCTGATATTGGTGAAGTAATAGTTTTGTCCTTACCTCTTATTGCTCTGAATTTAACGGCATTTATCATTATGTTTTTAAATTACAGGAAAATGTCCTATGAATTCAAGGGGTCATCAATTCTAAGAAACTATAATCTGAAGCTTGGTAACAAAAGCAGGTTAATGGAAGTTATTGCTCTTGCTTTGGCAGCATCTCTTGTTGCAGTAATGGTTATGAATTTTAAAAACATTGGCAATATTAATATGGTGGTTGATACTTTTTATGAAAATATTGATGCGATTTTGTATTCAATATATATATCAGTTTTGGCTACAGCTATTTCAGTACTTTTGGTATTAATGGCAAATAAGCTCAATACTTCTTTATTTGCAAGTATCGTACTGCTTTCACCGCTTCTTCTTTCAGGTTCTTTAGTAGGAATAAGTATCATAGGAATTTTCATAAAATCAGATGTTTATGGTTATTTATTAAATAGGGATATTTTACTTATATATGCAAGTACGGTCAAATCAATTCCTGTTGTTTATCTTGTGTTAAAAGCATGTTTTGATACTGAAAACAGAGACCTTATAAGATGTGGAAAAATTTATCAAAAAAGTTTATGGCATCGCATATTAAAGGTTGAAATACCAATGAGAGGATTGCATATAGCAGGAGCTTTCTTCTTTGGATTCTCATATGTGTTTGGAGAAATTTCATCTTCGATTTTACTGATACCTCCGGGTAAGCAGTTGGTTGCTCTTAAAATATACAGTTATCTTCATTATGGAAGTGGAAGCAGAATTTCAGCTTTGGGATTAATAATAATATTGTTTTTTGGGTTGTTGACGTCTGTCTTCATATATATAGTTAATAGAAAGAGAAGGTATATAAGATGAGTGAAATTTTAAGAATCAAAAATATTTATATGGATTATGAAGGCAATTCAAGAAAGATGGATCATAGTGTATTAAATTGTCTAAGTCTTGTAATGGAAAGGGGTGATGTGTTTTCCATTATGGGTAAATCCGGTGTTGGAAAAACTACGCTGATAAATGCAATAGCAGGATTTGAACGAATCAAATCTGGAGATATAGTAATAAAGGGCATTGATGTCAGCAGTAACAAAGTTTTTCTTGAACCTTCAAAGAGAAATATTGGATGGGTAGCTCAGGACTCCTGTCTATGGCCTTTTATGACAATGAAAGAAAACATTGGTTATGGATTGAAAAATGGATGGACTGAAAGAATTAATGAAATTATTGAAGTTTTCGGAATAAATAGTATTATGAATAAATATCCAAATGAGGTATCTAAAGGCGAAGGCAAGAGAGTGTCAATCGCAAGAGCAATATGTTGCGGGGCAGAACTTCTCTTAATGGATGAACCCTTTTCAGATCTTGACAGTCAAACAAAAAAAGACACAATGGATATGATAACAAGGATTCAGAAGGATAGAAATCTTACTATTTTAATGGCCAGTCACAATCTTGATGAAAATATAAGTTTTTCAGATAAAATATTTGAACTTGAAAAAGGGGTATTGAATGAAAAAAAGATATAAAATAATTTTTCCTTCTATTTTGATAGTATTTGTTATGATTTTAACATCTTGTACAGGGGCAAACAAAGATGTCAAAATCGAGATAAACAATATACTTGAAGAAAATGCAGTGAATGATATTGTTAACTACAAGGGCAAACTTTATGCGGGATGTCTTGAGGGAGTATTTGAAATAAATACCGATAATTTTGAAATTAAAAAACTTGATAATGAAGATATATTTTTGGTAAAAGACCTCTTGGTCCATGGAGATTATCTTTATATTGGACATGATAGTGGTATAACTGTTTACGATGGTGAAAATTTCACTAAAATTCTTGATGAAACTTCAGGAGTATCCGACATTAGGGTAAATACTATGATGATTGATAGTAAAGATACAATATGGGCGGGAACCTATGAAGGAGTTCTAAAGAAAACAGATAAAGAATGGGAAGAAATAACTACTAATGACGGACTGGCTTTCAAAATTGCATTTTTAATAATGGAAGATGAATATGGCGGTATGATATTTGGACATTATGGTTCACGCCACGATGGCATCAGCTATCTAAAGGATGGAAAATGGTCTTATTTTAATAAGGATAATGGACTTCCCCACAACTATATTGTTTCAGGAATAGAGAATGGAGGTAGTATTTATATTGCAACAGGGTTTTATGATACAGGCGGGTTTGCAGTTTTTAAACCTTCAAAAGAAGGGATAGGACTTGAATATACAATTATAAAGGAATGGGGAAAATATGGAAGCAAGCCGAGAAGTTTAAATATTGATGATGCTTATATGTGGATAGGAACTGAATATAATGGATTATGCATTATGGAGGAGGGAGAGTTTATAGTATTGGATATGGAAGATGGTTTACTGGACAACGAAGTTAAAGTTACTTATTTTGATGATGAAGGAAGGGCTTGGCTGGCAACCAAGAAGGGTATATCCATAGTCAAAAAGTCAGAGGTATATTCTTTAATTCATTAAAGAATACGAGAGGAGTGAATTGAATGAAATTGGAAAAGGCATTGAAAGAGTATCAGGCATTAAAAGAAAAGAAGGACGCAGGTAAGATTAAAGATAAAAAATTTGAAAAAGCTATAGGAAAAATTATTGGAGTATCCGACGAAGGTGTGGAATGGAAGGTTGACAAGGATGGAAACTGGCTAAGAAACAACAATGGTGAGTGGATAAAGGATACCATAAAGACTAAGAAACAAACACAGGGTCCCCAGTCCTTATTTCAACTACTGGTGTTGATTGTTAAAGGAATTTTTAAGAATTTGCCAAAGAAGCTTATATATTTTGGTGTGATTGCATTAGTTTCATTTTTGATTCATACATATTTGGTAGTATTTCCAAATGGTGGATTTGCCATGGGAACCAATAAAACACTGGATAAGACACTGGCTCTTGTAGGAAATGAAGCAAGAGGAACTATCTTTTGGACAATCGCTGCATATCTTGTTACATCGGTAATAAGAAGAATGATAAGTATAGGACCAGGAAAGTTTATTGGAGGAATTTTCACAGGTCCTGTAAGGGTTATAAAATCAATGTTTTCAAAAAAAGGAAGGTTTATTTCTGTTTTCGCTTTATGTACTCTTTTGTTTTTATTATTTGGACAAATTTTGATTAAAAATACAGCTATAGCCTATACACTTGTAATTGGTGCTATTTTAGCTATAATATCATTCAAATTTGATATAAGCTATCTGGTAATTAAGCTTGGATATCAGGACTTTGCTAAATTATTCAAGAGAAAAAATGCTGAGTTTAACGATATATATTTTGATGCATTTCAGCTGGCAATAATTGTATCCATGATTATATATTCTATTCTTAATCAAAAGCCTTTATATATTTATTTGATTTGTGGATTTATGGTAGCCATGTATATACTGGCCAAGTTCAAGAAAACAAATAAAGTTGCAGCACAGCTCTTTGTCTTTGGTTTGGCAGGGCTGAATATCGCTTTTATTTATATGTTAAAGGCTTATGCCGATGATGGTGGAGCAGATGAAGTTGGAGGAGCTAAAAACTGGATTGGAAGTCAAGGGTCTGGCACTGCCGCAGTAATCGGTATACCACCAAGTATCGGTGCAGGAATAGGTGGACTCATAGGTATTGTTACTGGTGGAGGAGACTTTGTTGGTCCATATGTTGACGTGGAAGACTATGGTGATGATATTGATTATGCCGATACAGAAAGTGAAGAAGAAGATGTAGTGGAAGAGTCGGACGAAGAAGAAGTAGAAGAAACTGAAGAGAGTGCTGAAGAAACAGAAGAAACAGAAGATGATGAAGTTGACGAAGACGACGAAGACGACGACGACGATGAAGAAGACGACGAAGATGAAGACGAAGACGACGACGATGAAGAAGACGAAGAAGATTTTATAGAAAAATTTAAAGATGAAATGTTTGATAATCTTGATGATCTTCAGGATTTAATGTTTGGAGATCCAATAGAACAGTTGGAGGTTCTAAAGGATTGGGCAGAAAAAGGTTATGAACTTCCTGGAGAAATTGGAGATGCAATAAGCAAGGGTCAGGATTTTGTATTGACAACAAGTGTTATGGACAAAATATTTGATACCTATGATGATTTTGTACCTGAGTGGTTTGAAAAAGCTGCAGAAGAAACTGCAAACGAAGCTTGGGATTATATGGGAGTAGCAAAGGATTTATTTGGAAATTATCTGCCTAAGGGAAGTCCGATATCTGGTCTTATGGATGCTGCAGGTATTATTAAAGATACTCTGGATAATATAGGAATGGGAGACAATGCGGTTTATGCAGGTGTTAAATCCTTCTTATCCAATAAAATAAAAAGTCTTGTGTTTGATACAAGCTTAAATAATCCTAGTGCACTACCGCTAGCTATTATGGATACTTTGGTTACAATATTTGCCGGTGGAACAGATGCTGGAGATATTTTAAGTCCGGGTAAGACCGTTCAAGGTGGAGCGAATTTCATCATTGATAAAATTACTGATATGTATAATGGGACCGATGATGTATCAAAAAGACTTGATGCAGGCAAGTATGGAGGAACCTGGAAGGAAATGGATAATTTGACGGAATTTGTGGCTGAATCTGCTTATGATCCAAATTTCAAAAAAGACTTTGATAATGTAGTTACATCAGATGAATTTTATGAAGACATGTACAAGTCAAATGATAAATTGTGGAAACCTAAAGAAGGATCTTGGGCTATAAAAAGGGCAGGATGCTATGTAGGTAAAAAAGCGACAGAACAGTTTATTAATGTTGCTAATGGAGTTAAAAATATTAGTTCCTGGCTTGGAAGCTGGATTTAAGGAGGTATGTAATGGCTATATTAGCTTTAAGCAAAGAAGAGTTGCAAGTTTTGTCCCTTGTAAGCAGAAATAGAATGAAATCATTCTCTGTGTTAAAAGGAATCAAGGGTTTTGATAGAGAAACATTTGAAGCAAATAAAAAAATACATGCAGAAATTGTGAATGATTTTATAGAAGACGGGGCAATCTGGAAAAACGAAGAAGGCAAGCCTTGTTTAATAAGAGAACTTCAAACAGTATTTAATATAATAAATGCACCTGAAAGAACAATAAAAATAAAGACTGGATCGGAAAATCCTTTTGAAGAGCATTTCTATACTTATAAAAATGATATTGGAGTATTGATTTCTGTAAGTAAAGATGAAAAAATATACAGTATCGAATATCCATTTAATACTTCAATATTTGATACTTGGTTCAAGGATGAGATTGTTGGAGAGTTGGAAACGGAAGAGGAAAGTGAATTTTACAATGAATGGACTCTTAGCAATGAAGAATTCAATATTCTTTCTCTTTTGATTATTAACAACAACTATATCAAGTATTTGGCCAATGACAAGGTATTAAGAATTGATGAACTAATGAATGAAGAACTTGTTGAGAAGATAAACAGCAAGAATTTTTTCAAACTAAATCAGGAAACCTTGGACAATATAATAAAAAATGACAATATGATAAATCTTATAAATTCATTGGAATCAAAGGGAATTCTGGAGTTGGATTCGGACAATATAGTTCTTAACAAGATTGTATGCCAAGGATTTAAATCCGGTAATTTGAGAGATGTAGTGGAATTGACAGAAATCGGT
>JAUVAG010000286.1 GCA_030591825.1 Dethiosulfatibacter sp. | reverse complement strand
GTACAATTGAATACTCGAATATTTCTATTAGAGATATTTTGAATTATGATTATGAAACTCTAAATATAAACGGTCATGTTAGAGAGTGTATAGTTATTAATCAGGAAATAATCCCTGTTGTTGACGGTGGTAATGTTTTAATAGGATTGATACGAAAAAATCAAGTTTTGAATTATTTTCATAATGAAGTAGTCAGACTGGAAGAGCAGTATAGAATTCAAAAGGAAATATTCGAAAATTCCTATGATGGATTTTATATTACCGACGGCAAAGGGTATACAGTGGATGCGAATGAAGCATACTTGAAAATCACTAACTTGAAAAAAGATGATTTGGTGGGTGTGCATATGGAAGAACTGATTAATAGAGGATACTTCAAGGAGTCGGTAAGTTTGGAAGTTATCAGGACTAAGAAGCCACAGTCCCTAATCGATTCATTTGGAAATGGGAAAAAGTGTTTGATAACAGGTAAGCCCATATTTAATGATTCAAATGAAATAGACAGGGTCGTAACCAATGTTAGAGATATGACTGACTTGATTGATCTTCAGAAAACACTGGAAGAGACCAAAGAGTTGAATATTAAATATGAAAATGAGCTGAAGTACCTCCGAAATGAAAATATTGATAAATCCAATATTATAGGACAGAGCAGCAAGTTTAGATATTTAATGAATCTTGCGTATCGTGTAGCTGAAACTGATGTGACAGTTATGCTAACAGGAGAGACGGGAACAGGCAAGGAGATTATTGCAAAGGAGATTCACAGAAGGAGCAATAGATGTGACAAGCCATTTATTAAGGTGAACTGTGCTGCAATTCCGGAAAATCTGCTGGAATCGGAATTGTTCGGTTATGAAAAGGGAGCATTCACTGGTGCAACCAAAACAAAGCTAGGTATGTTTGAACTTGCTAATGAGGGGACCATACTTCTTGATGAAATAGGTGAAATGCATATTTCATTACAGTCAAAATTATTGAGGGTTATTCAGGGTAGAGAGATCACAAGGCTGGGAGGAGTCAATACAATTCCAATAGATGTAAGGCTAATTGCGTCAACAAACAGAGATCTTGGCATTCTTATCAAGGAAGGGTTATTCAGGGAGGACTTGTACTACAGGCTGAATGTAATCCCGATCAAGACACCTCCCTTGAAGGAACGAAAGGATGACATAGCACTTTTTGTGGAATATTTTCTTGGGAAATTCAACAAGAAATATGGTTCGTTGAAAAAAATTGATGTTAATTCAATCGAACTTCTGATATCTTGTCCCTGGCCTGGAAATATAAGGGAGCTTGAGAATCTGATCGAGAGATTGGTTGTTACAAGCAATGAAGAAACAATTGATGTTGACTGCATGATGAATTTTCTTGAAATTAGACAAGTAGATATGATAAATGCTGCTGTCAAGAGTGAAGGAAACCTAAATGAAAGACTGGAAGTTGTTGAGAAACGAATTATCAACGATGCCTGCGAAAAGTACGATACTACTCGGAAAATCGCCAATCACCTTGGCATCAGCCAGCCAACAGTGGTAAGAAAGATGACGAAGTATGGAATCAGGATAAATAGACAGAAACAGCGTTAAATGCGCTGTTTTTTTGCGTCTCGATGCAGATTTGAATCAAGATGCATTAATGAATCACGAAGGATATCGGATAGAAAGATTGAAACTCCAGTGATTCCAACTATGTTTTGATACGTTTTTGAATCAAAATAAATTTTCGCAGAATAAAAACCTCTGTTTTTAGCGGTTTTTGGACCGGCACGTTTATTGCAGTATATTATTGAGACTTGAATTTTACATACTGCATATTTGAAAACAAATTATTGTAAAGTGAGGTGAATGGGACACGACATCTAATGATATGACATAAAAAATAAAATAATTGGAGGAATTTATTGTGAAACCAGAAAAATCGCGTGAGTTGCAACTGGAACTAAAGAATTCATACAATAGGAACTTGTTTCTTTTTTTGTTTGGCTCCATAGCGGGGATAGTTATCTTCTTTGTGAAGATAAATGGAATGCTTCCATTTGAAACCTTGTATAAAGGTCTTTTGAATGGTCTTGGAGGTGCGGTGCCTTATATTATTCTTATATATCCTGTATTGATGCTTTTAGGATTTATTTATGCTAAAAAATTTGCCGACGAAAAATCATGGATTTACAAGTTTTTTAAGGACGACAAGAAATTTCACGGTTTAGTATATGCTTTTTCATCTGCGGTGGCTCTAATGATTTATTTTCAGGCTGGAATCAGCATGCTTTACGGTGACAAAGGTGCCGGATTCATGGTAACTGAAATTCTGCCTTATACAATTACCATTATTCCCGTTGGAGGTGCCGTATTACCTTTGCTTGCTTCTTTCGGACTTCTGGATGTCATAGGAGGAGTACTTGAGCCTATTATGAGACCGGCTTTCAAAGTGCCAGGCAAAAGTGCTCTTGACACCATAGCATCTGTTGTGGGCGCAGCAGTAGTTGGAATATTCCTTACTGCATCCCTTTACAAGGAGAAGCATTATACAGCAAAGGAAGCTATGTCAATATCAACAGGCTTCAGCTTGAATTCAGTGGGATACTGCGCTTTCATTATTGGGTATGTTGGACTTATTGAAAAGTTCAGTATCATGTTTTTAATGTATCTTGTCATAACATATTTAATAGCTGCAATAATGGTAAGACTTTATCCTATTAAAAAATATCCTGATGTTTATGTTGACGGTTCGATTCAAACCAATGAAATGAGGACTGAAAACACCTCTTTCAGCACTGAACAGATAAAGAAAGGCTATACTAATGCAATAAAAAAAGCTGACACATCAGACGGTCTTGTAAAAGAGATTAGCAGGGGATTTATCAAAGGCATTGGTGTTTCAATGCAGGTTGTGCCCATGATGCTGGCAATAGGCGGAGTAGTTCTAGCAATAAACGAATTCACTCCTGTGTTTGAAATATTGAGCAAGCCATTCATACCAATTGTCATTATTCTTGGAGTACCTGAACCTGTAATAGCTGCAAAGGCTATCTTTGTGTTTGCGAGGCATGTTGCCGAGCTAATGGTCTTGAAAGAAAGACCTGTCACCTAGCTAATGGGAAGACAAGCTGTAAGCAAGGGCGT
>JAUVAG010000137.1 GCA_030591825.1 Dethiosulfatibacter sp. | reverse complement strand
TACGCTTGAGAAGCAGCTGAAAAAAATGTAGTGATTTTTGACCAAAAAGTAAAAGTGCTATAACCCCAGTAATATGAGTGGCTATAGCACTTTTTATATTAAATTTCGTTCTGAAGTCAGGTTATAGATACGACATGAAAACAAAGCGACTACGTCGCGTCATCCGCGTGAGCGGTGTTGTTCGCGTAGAAAGTTTCCTTAATCGCATAACACCAAAGTTTCAAGGGATTATGCATTTTTAACTTTCTTAAGCTAAAATAAGAGCCTGCAGGAATTTTCCTGCAGGCTCTCGTTATGCAATGATATTTAAAACTATTTTTTCATCTCCACAGTTACATGTGGATATGGTATTGAAATCTTTTCTTCGTCGAGCTTCATCTTGAAGTTTTCCATAAGGTCGAAGTACACATCCCAGTAGTTATCAGTATAGGTCCATACCCTAACTGTGAAATTTACTGAACTGTCGGCCATTTCACCCATTCTTACGAAGGTTGGTTTGTCGGCAAGAATCATTTCATTTGCATCGATTACTTCCTGAAGAGCTTTTTTAACATGATTAAGATCTGCATCATAGCTTACGCCAACTTTCAGGTCAACTCTTCTTTCAGAATATGCTGTGTAGTTTGTAATTGCCCCACCTGTTATGAAGCTGTTTGGAACAAGAATCTTTTTGTTGTCAAGTGATTTAAGAGTTGACATGAAGATGCCTATATCTTCGATTATTCCTACTTGACCACCTGTTTCGACATAGTCTCCAATATTGAAGGGCTTGAAAGTTATAATCATTACACCGCTCGCAAAATTCGAAAGATTTCCCTGCAGAGCAAATCCTATTGCCAGAGTAGCTGCACCAAGTATTGCAACAAAGGAAGTTGTTTCAACACCGAATGTTTTGATTATTGCAATAATCAAAATGAACATCAAAACAAATTTGATTATTGAAAGTGCAAAACCTTCAAGTATTGGGTCAACTGATTTTTTCTTCAGCATTTTCTTCACTTGGCTCACTACAAGGTTGATTATAACCCGTCCAACAAAGAAGATTATTGCTGCTTTTACAATCATGAATAAAATAATCAATACACTTTCACCTAAATACATGTTACCACCTCTTTCTTAGTCTTAACTATATTATAATGAATATCTACTCAAAAAGCAAAGTTTAATGACCCTTATATGTTGTCTTTTCCAATGAAGATGATATACTATTAACAGAAATTAACGGAGGTGGGAAATGTCAAAGCTATATTTCAGATATGGTGCCATGAACTGTGGAAAATCAACAAACCTTATGCAGGTAGCTTTCAACTATGAGGAACGGGGCATGAAAACCATAGTCATAAAGCCGGGAATAGATACAAAAGGCGAAGACAAGGTTATATCAAGACTGGGCATTGAAAGAAAGGTGGACATAGTAGTTGATGGATCCTCGAACCTTGTGGATAAAGTTGTAAAATATATTGAAGAATGTGGAAAACTCCACTGTATCTTGGTAGATGAGGCGCAGTTCTTGAAAAGTGTACAGATAGACCAGCTTTTCGAGGTGGCTGTGAAAATGAACATCCCAGTAATATGCTACGGACTTAGGACCGATTTTTTAATGAACGGTTTTGAGGGAAGCGAGAGATTACTATTAATAGCACATAGCATAGAAGAGCTTAAGACCATATGCGCCTGTGGAAGGAAGGCGTTGCTCAATGGTAGAAAGGTAAACGGAGAATTTGTATTTGAAGGAAGTCAGGTGGCAATAGACCAGGAAAATGATGTTGAATACGAGTCCCTTTGCGGAGTATGCTTCTTCGAGGAAAAGGAAAAATATTTAAGTAGAAAATAAAGGTTGGATAAAGGTTACAGTAATAAAATAGTTAAAAATCCATTTATATGTTATAATGGGTGGAAAATTATTTGAAATGGATGGTAGAAAAATTGGCGAAAACTAAAAAAACATCAATAGGAGGACAGGCTCTCATAGAAGGAATTATGATGAGAGGTCCCCATAAGATAGCAACGGCAGTGAGAAAGCCCGACGGTGAAATAATCGTTAAAACTCAGGACATAAAACCAATATTCAAAAGCAAGATTCTTAAATTGCCTCTAATAAGAGGAAGTATAGCTATAATTGAGGCAATGCTGGTGGGAATAAAGGAACTAATGTATTCGGCGGAATTTTATGAAGATGAACTTGAAGAGGATGCATTCGACAGGTTCATAAGAAAAATGTTTAAGGAAAATGCAGACCAGGCAATAATATACTTTTCCGTGGTAATGGCCCTTTTAATATCAATAGGAGCATTCATAATACTTCCAAACCTTGTGGCAGGACTTCTTAAGAAATTTGTGGAAAGTCCCCTTGTACTGAACCTCCTTGAGGGGCTTTTGAGGGTAGGATTATTTACTGTGTATGTATACCTCATTTCCAAGATGGAGGACATCAAGAGGGTGTTCATGTACCACGGTGCCGAGCACAAGACTATATATGCATATGAAAATGGAGATGAGCTGACTGTTGAAAATGCAAGAAAGTACATAACACTTCATCCAAGATGCGGAACGAGCTTTCTTGTGAATGTGTTGATCATATCAATAATAGTATTTTCATTCTTTGGATGGCCTAGTGTGCTCATGAGAATAGTTACAAGGCTTGTGATGATGCCTGTAATAGCGGGATTGTCATATGAGATAAATAGATATATTGGTAAAAGTGAAAACAAGGGAATTGCAAAAATGCTTGCAAAGCCTGGATTTCAGTTCCAGAAGCTTACTACAAAGGAACCTACTGACGACATGCTTGAGGTTGCAATAGCTGCAATGAAGGAAGTAATACCTGCAAACAAGGAAGACGACAAGTGGTAGAAAAAAATATAAGACAATGTATCAAGGAAGCTGTGGAAATTCTGGGAGAAAGGGAGTATATGAACCCCCTTCTGGATGCACAGCTTTTGCTTGCCTTTGCAATGGGCAGGGAAAAATTGTATATAATGATAAATATGAATGAAAATGTTGATGGAAAAACCCGGGAACTTTTTTATAATCTTGTAGAAAAGAGAAAAGACGGATGTCCTCTGCAGTATATAACAAACACCCAGGAGTTTATGGGACTGGATTTTTATGTGGAGGAAGGTGTTCTCATTCCTCGACCCGACACGGAAAACATAGTGGAATATATAATAGACATGGTGAAAAGCAGCAACAGAGAAGGTGAAAAGCTTAGGATACTTGACATAGGATCCGGCTCGGGAGCAATAGGTTGCAGCCTTGCCAGTTATCTCAAGAATTCATCAGTCTATGCAATAGATATTTCGGACATTGCTGTGAAAGCAAGTAAAAAAAACAAGGAAAAACTCGGACTAGAAAACTATGAGATTCTTAAAAGGGATATTTTCGATGACGTATGGGAAGAGCTTAACGGCTTTGACATAGTTGTATCAAACCCCCCATATATTCCGGAAGAGGATATTGAAGGCCTTCAGGTTGAAGTGTCAAAGTATGAGCCAAAGCTTGCTCTTGTTGGAGGAAAGTCAGGTTATGACTACTACAACAGGATAATCGATATAATGGAAAGATTGTTAAAGCCTGGTGGAGTACTTGTAATGGAGCACGGCTACGACCAGAACGAAAAAATTGTAAAAATGCTGAATGAAAAGGAAGGCATAAACAGAGTAGATGTTATCAAGGATTTAAGCGGCATTAGTAGGGGAGCTGCTGGATATTTCATCAAAAATTGACCGTTTGCGTATTATCTGTTATAATATATGTTAGAATTAATGAGGTGAAAGAATGTTAGATAAACTGGAATTTTTAGAAGAAAAATACAAGGAGCTTAACACACAGATAAGTGATCCTGAAATAATGGCTGATATGAAGATATGGCAGAAGCTTGTAAAGGAGCATGCACATATTGAGCCTATTGTTGAAAAATACAAGGTATACAAAGACGCCGAAGAGCAGCTTGCTGAAGCCAAGGAAATGCTCAAGGACAAGCAGCTTGACGATGATTTCAAGGATATGGTCAAGGAAGAAGTAAAGGAATTGACTGAAACAATAGAAAAAGCTGAAGAAGAACTCAAGTTCCTTCTTATTCCAAAGGACCCTAACGATGACAAGAACGTTATTGTTGAGGTAAGAGCTGGAGTCGGTGGAGATGAAGCCGGACTTTTTGTAGGAAATCTTTTCAGAATGTATTCTATGTATGCTGAAAGCAAGAGATGGAAGATAGAAATCATGAGTACAAGTGAACAGGGAATTGGTGGTTACAAGGAAATTATTTTCATGGTAAAAGGAAAGGGAGCATATTCAAGGCTTAAGTATGAAAGCGGCGGCCATAGGGTTCAAAGAGTTCCCGATACAGAGTCAAGTGGACGTATACATACATCTTCGGCTACTGTTGCAGTATTGCCTGAGGTTGATGATGTAGATTTTGATATCGATCCTAACGATGTAAGGGTTGACGTATTCAGATCTTCTGGAAACGGAGGACAGAGTGTAAATACTACTGACTCTGCAGTAAGACTTACGCATGTTCCAACAGGACTTGTTGTATCATGCCAGGATGAGAAATCACAATTGAAAAATAAGGACAAGGCTTTCAAAATATTAAAAGCCAGACTTTATGACAAATATCAGCAGGAACAACATGATGAACTTGCGGCACAAAGAAAAAGTCAGATTGGTTCAGGTGACAGGTCTCAAAGAGTTAGAACCTACAATTATCCACAGGGAAGGGTTAGTGATCATAGAATAAATATGACATTATACAAGCTTGAAGCGTTCCTTAATGGTGATCTTGACGAGATGATTGACGGTCTTACAACATCAGACCAGGCTGACAAACTACAAACAATAGAAGCGTAAAAATTTAAATGCCGGAATAATATCCGGCATTTTTTTATTGTCTAAGAAAGTTAAAAATGCGTAATCCCTTGAAGCGTTGGTATTACGCCGTTAAGGAAACTTTCTGCGACCTCTTAATATCCGTTATGGTCACATGAAGCGTGACCCGGATAACGCAGCGAAGCT
>JAUVAG010000165.1 GCA_030591825.1 Dethiosulfatibacter sp. | reverse complement strand
AGGGATACTGCTAAATTAATGGAAGACAAAGATGTTTACTGCGTTCCTACATTTTGTCCATATGATGAAATAATCAGACTCGACGAAGAAAAGCTTGCCATGAAGCCTATAAGAATGCAAGAGAAATTAAGACATTACCAGAAGCAGCTGATCGAAAGCAGGGAAATAATAATCGACAGCAACATAACTCTGGGAATGGGTACAGATCACGTAGCAGTGCATCAGCCCTATGAAGGGTGGTATGAATATGAATCGTGGTTGTTGTCGGGAATCGATCCATTCAGGGCATTAAGGGCTGCGACAAGTGACAATGCAAAGATCCTTCAGAGGAACGATATTGGCAGTATTGAATCCGGGAAAAAAGCGGATATTGCTGGATGGTGCAGAGATCTGATTAAAGATCCAACAGCCTTACAGGAATGTTCATTTGTAATGAAGGATGGAGAAGTATATGCAACTACTATATCCAACTAAATAAACACTATATTTTTTAAAGAGGAGAATCATTAATGAACTATTTTGATATCGCAAACAGTCAACTTGCTTATATTATGGCTTCAGTGATCATAATTGCAGTCATTATTCAAACTGTAATATTTATAAAGAAAGGCTGGAATAGAGCTCTGGAATTAGGAATTGATAGGGATATTATAATAAAATCTGTTAAAAACAGCATAAGTCTTTCCATACTTCCTTCAATTCCAATAGTCCTTGGAATAATAATCCTTGTGCCATTGTTGGGAATACCTGTACCATGGCTTAGACTTAGCGTTATAGGCTCACCAATGTTTGAAATGCTGGCTGCAGATTTTGGAGCAAAAGCTGCAGGTGTTTCTGGGCTAGGTGGAGAAGGCTTCAATTCAGCAGCATTTATTAATTCAGTTTGGGTAATGTCCATAGGTGGCGTTTCAGCGCTGCTGTTCAGTCTAATATTTATTAAACCAATTTCAACATCATATGAAAAAGCAAAAAAACAAGATGGAAGATGGATGATAGTCTTTGGTAATGCATCACTTGCTGGAATTCTTGCAACTACTCTTGCCGAACGTCTTAGCACTTCACTGATATCTGCTCTGGTAGTAGCCAGCAGTTTCATTTTTGTAATGATATGCACCCGATTATCAACAAAAATCAAATTTTTAAAAGATTATTCACTTACCTTTGGAATGATATTTGGAATGGGTATGGCTGTATTATTTAATAATTTGATATAAACAAGGAGGATAAATCATGATTAAAAGAAAAGTAAACACAGTTCTAGATCCCTTTGACTCAAATATTCACAGATTCGGAAGAATATCAGGTTGTATTATATTTTTACTAATGATAATGTTTCCTTTTATATTGTCATCTGTTAACAATCTTTTTCCTGATTTCACTACACTAATATCACCAATTATTACAGTATCACTGATAATGGTGACATTTTCCATAGCTGAAATTATTGCCTATCCACCAATAATGGGTGCAGCAAGTGTATACATGTCATATGTAACCGGAAATGTCACAAATCTAAAATGCCATGTGCAATCAGCACCATGTCAGCAGCAGGTGTTGATCACGGCACCGATAAAGGAGATGCAATTTCCATGATTGCTGTTGGTATTTCAACACTTACAGTAATTGTTGTAGTATTGATTTCAATATTTCTTTTGAAGTTTATATCTCCAGTATTAAACAATCCCGCTTTAAAACCCTCTTTTGACAATGTTATGCCTGCACTTATAGGCGGTCTGGGAGGCATGATTTTATCGAGCAAGGATAAAATAAAACTAGCTATTGTACCACTAATAATTTCATTTATCGGCATTTATCTGTTGGCTCTAAATACCGGATTTGTTTTACCTGTTTCATTAGTTACTGCTATAATTGTTGGTAGGGTGTTGTATAAAAAGAAAATGTTGTGAATTTATAATTAAAGATACGTTAATCTTACTATAAATAAAAGGACGGTTCTCCAAAAATACAAAAAGAACCGTCCCTTTTGTATTTTTGTTAGTTCTTCTTCACAAGCATTGTTGAAAGGTATGGTATCTTGTTTTCTATTTCTTCTATTTTTGTATATATCTTCTGTTCTTCTGTTCCCGCCTTGTAGATCAGGTTGAATTTCTCATCCAGGTTATGCTTCTTAAGATTTTTTACTATGTTTTCAGGATTGTGAGAAGGCTTCATGATTACTATATTCTGGAATTTCTCGAATATTTCGTCAAGTTCGAAGTCACTGTCCTTTGTAGCCGGAACTATTGCAAGTCCTTCTTCCCACTTCGCAAGAGGTAGTCCAAGAAGTGATGCAACCTTTGAGTAAGAAGTGATTCCAGGTACAAGCTCCACTTCAACTCCTTCAGCCTTGATGCTGTCATCTATATACATGTAGGTGCTGTACATTGTAACGTCTCCTATTACTATGAATGCTCCTGTTTTAGTCTCTTCAAGCTTTTCTCTTACTATTTGGGCATTTTCCTTCCAGTTCTTGTTAAGCTCTTCAACGTTGTAATGCATGGGGAAGCAAAGTTCAACAATTTCAGCTTCCTCATTGATATAATCCTTTGCTATATCATATGCAAAGCTTTTTTCTCCAACCTTTTTTACAGGTACGAACACCACTGGGCTTTCTCCCAGTATTCTTGCCGCTCTTACAGTTACGTCTTCTTTGTTTCCAGGTCCTACTCCAATACTGTAAAGTTTCATGAAATCTCCTTTTATTTAAACAAGTCTTTTCTTCTTCTCAATGGATAATTGAGTTTTTTTGAGTTTTTTCTTTTTACAAGGTTGTCAAAATCTATTTCTACAAAATGAATTCTGTTTCCTTCGTAATTTTCATAAATAAATTCACCTTTTGAATCCACTACCGCGGCTCCGCCAGGAAGCCTGGCATTCTTTTCCGTATATCCGAAGGAATTCAGCGCTATTACTATCATTGCATTGTCGTTTCCCCTTGCTGGCAATGTCTTGTGCCATATTTCCATTCTTTTGCCGCACGCCCCTGGAGAAGCACTTAAGACAAAGGAAATATATGCACCTTCAATTGCCTGATGAAGAAAGAGTTCTGGAATATGAAGTTCAAGACAGAGATTTATTCCAACCTTGATATTGTCTATTCTCACATTGCCTATTTCATTTCCTTCCTCGAATATGAGTGTTTCCTTAAGGCCCAGATGTGTCTTTCTGTATTTATATATTTTATTCTCATAATGATCGTAGACAAGGGTCGATATATACTTGTGCTTCTTGTCAGCTTCATTGAATCCAAAGATTATACTTATTTCATTATCCCTGCATCTTCTTATTATTTCATCTATTATGTCTGATTTTTCAGATATGGTGCATACATTTTCCGGATTTGAAGAATACCCTGTGAGAAATGACTCTGGAAATACCAATATCTCGGCACCTTTTCTTACTGACTCTTCCATACATTCCACAATTGTATTAAAATTTCTATTAATATCGCCATAAACTGATTCTTTGTCGCACAATGATATTTTCATTACACCCTTCCTTCCTCGTAACATATTCTTATAGATATAATTGTAAAGACTATGATGTAAACAAGCAATACAATTACTGAAAACCAGTATGTATTTCTCCCAAAGGCAGCAGCCCTCATAAGTCTTACTGAATGAGTCAGGGGCATGAATTCTATTATGTTCCTCATAATGAGAGGGAGTCCATCCACATCAAAAAATGTTCCGCAAAGAAATGACATTGGAGTAATTACATATGTTGAAAACCTGTTAAGGTCATAGTGTGTGTCTATTGATACCGCAATGAAAAATCCCAAGGCCGAAAACACCAGTGTATTCATTGCCAATGACATGAAAAACACTCCGGGATTAAGTATCCTGCTTCCTGCTATAAAGGATATGACCATTAACAGTGTTGCTGCATAGATTCCCCTTAGGGATCCTGACAGTATGTACCCCCATGCTATATTTCTCGTTTTTATAGGTGAAATAACATAATTTTCAAAGCTTTTTTCCTGAAGTCTTGCCATACTCACCCTTATGGACACCCCTGAATAGGCTGCCCTCATGGATGTCATGGCAGCTATTCCAGGTGCAAGATAGTGAAAATATGAATATTCCTCAAGGTCTATTACCTTTCCAAATCCAAGACCAAAGGTCACAAGATACAATAGTGGTGATATGAGCTGTGAGCTTGTTATTTTAAAAAACCTGCTTTTGAAAAACATCCATTCACGCCATAGTATTGCAGTCATTTCCATCAGACCACCTTCTTCTTTGTGAAGTTGTAGAACACATCTTCAAGGGTGGTGTTCCTTATTGTGAAATTATCCTGTAGATTCTGGCCTTCAATCCTTGCTGATTCCAGGTCCCTGTGGTAACTGTATTTTTCTTCATAGTCAAAATTTCTCCACTGGAGAGTAACGCT
>JAUVAG010000329.1 GCA_030591825.1 Dethiosulfatibacter sp. | reverse complement strand
GCACCCTTCCTTGGCTCCATTATTACAAGACCCTCAAGCTCAAGTTTTCTGATAGCCTCTCTTACAGGTGTTCTGCTGACTCCAAGCTGATCTGCCAGTTGAATCTCCATAAGCCTTTCCCTTGGTTCCAGCTTTCCCTTTAGTATTGCTTCCTTCAGAGTTTCAAACACTATATCTCTTAACGGCTTGTATTCTCCCAGGTTTATAATTTCTATCTTATCGTACATGATTCTACTCCTTTTCTTACGGTATTGGTTTTATATATTTTGTCATATTTTTTTTCCAAAGCTTCTGCACATCTGTCAAGGTCCTTTTCATTCTTAAAAAAACCAACGACGGCAGATCCGCTCCCTGTCATCATTGACAAAAGAGCATTAAAGCTTTTCATTTCATTTTTTATATCTCTAATTTCAGGATGAATTTCTTCAACTACGTCTTCCAGAATATTTCCTGTAAATGACAGGGCTTCCTCAAATTCCATCTCGTAAATTCTTTTTACAATTCCACTCATTTCATATCTATTGTACATTTGCTTTTCAACTTTCCCATAAACACCTGCTGTTGATATTGATATTTCAGGTTTCACTATAAGTATATTGTCCCAGGTAAAGTCATTAATCCTTTTCAAGACCTCTCCTATACCCTCCGCAATACAAGTACCACCAATAAGGCAATAGGGCACGTCAGCTCCGATTTTCACGGCTATTTCAGCCATTTCATCATCTGTCATCTCAAGCGTAAAAAGATCATTCATTCCTATTATGACAGCTGCAGCATTTCCGCTTCCTCCAGCAAGACCAGCTCCAGAAGGAATTGTCTTCTTGATGTCTATTGAAACTCCACCTTCCAGTCCATATCTTTCCATTATAATACTGGCTGCCTTCCAGACAGTATTGGAAGAATCGACAGGAATTGATTCATCATCGCAACTAATACTTATGCCTTTGTCTGTATATTTAATTTCTATTATATCTTTGATATTTACTGTCTGCATAACAGATTGTATGTCATGATACCCATTCTGTCTTTTTGATACAATGTTTATAAACAAATTTATCTTTGCGTAAGAATACAGCTTTGTATTTTTAACTTTTTCCACGTATGCCTTCCAATTTAAACGTTTTATCGTGCACTACAAGTAATTATTGATTTATTTTAACAAAATAGTACTTTGTATACTGGATATTATATCATATATACAGTATAATATCATTACAAAATTCAAAAATACCGCCATTTCAATAAAAAACCGTACTTTTTTAACGAAAACACTGTATATTTTTGCAATAATGGTGTATAATGTAGTTACAACAGATATACTATTTTATTATACATCTAACGGTGTAGATGAAGAGGAGAAAAGGTTTTAATCTCTTAAGCACCATTATAAGAGAAAGACAAATTATATCCAATTTCAGCCAATCTGATATATTGTTGTTTGGAAAAGATAGGATAGTGTAGATGTTTTAAGTATATATTCTGACATACAGAATATTACAAAATCCTGTAAAGGGTGTGGTCCCACTTAAAAAAGGAGAAAGCATGAAAAAAGTAACATAGAAATCGGTTCTTAAACGTAAGTTGGAGAGCCGATTTTGTTTTTTTGTTTTACTATTTAATTATAAAAAAATCCAAGCACGCAATTATGCTTGGATTTCATTTATTATAGCTTAAGAAAGTTACTTGTAATACTATTTTAGTGGTTTGCCATTATCCTGGGATTTGTTCGCTTTACCAATGCAAGAAGTGCAGGTATAAATACCAACTGTACAATTATTCCTGGAACTCCAGTCATTACAGCACCTTTAAGATATACAAGTGGTGGCGCGAATTTTATACCCACAGCATTTACAAGGATCATAACCATTATTCCTGCCGCAACCCTTCCTGCAACCATTGCCGTCAAAAGTGTTAATACGCTATTCAATTTTCTTGAAAGCAGGGATACAACGAGTCCGTATATTCCAAGCTCAATCATCATTATGAAAGCCATTGGCATCAATGGGGGCATGCCTGTTAATACACTGCTCAACAATGGTGTGACCATTCCAACAATAAGTGCGAATACCGGTGACAGCACAAAGCCCGCCATCAATACAGGTATGTGCATAGGCAAGAATACAGGTCCTCCAGCTCCCACTACATGGAATGCTATAGGAAGCATTACTCCAAGGGCTATAAACAATCCCGCCATTACCACTTCTCTCGTTCTACTGTTTCTCATATTTTGTCCTCCTACAAAAAAACTGAATAAACGTCCTTCTGGACATCAATTCAGCTTCAGCTTTATTATTTAATAGAGGATTCTTCCTCGTTTAGACTTCGTGTCTATTTGTATTATAGCAAAATAATCGAATACGTTCAACCCACATTTGAATGACATTTGCCTGAATCAGCCTATCTCGTTGTAAAACAGCATTATTAATTCTTCAGTTAGGCGAACTGCTTAAGAAATTCCGAAAACTTTTCAAGACCTTTTTCAATTATGGAAGATGTGTTAGCATACCCGATTCTAAGATATCCTTCCATGTCAAGCGCAGATCCAGGAAGAAGCATTACTCCTGTTTCTTCCAAAAGTCTAATACAAAGATCTTCAGACGGAACGTCCATATCATATTTAAGGAATGCAGTAGTTCCACTCTTTGGCTTTACATATGTTATCAACGGCTCCTTTGCAACCCAGTCATCAAGCATTTTTATATTGTTTCTCAATATTCCAATATTTCTATTAATAATCTTATCCT
>JAUVAG010000316.1 GCA_030591825.1 Dethiosulfatibacter sp. | reverse complement strand
GGAGATTTGAATTAGCAGACAAGGGAGTATTATTCTTGGATGAGATAGGAAATATCTCTATGAATGCACAATCAAAATTATTGAAGGCAATTGAGGGAAAAAGAATAGAAAGAATAGGCAGCAATAAAGTAATTGATGTTGATTTTCGTCTTATAACAGCAACCAATAAGAATTTGGAAGATGAGATTAAAAACAATACGTTTAGAGATGATTTGTACTATAGGTTAAGTACAATTGTTTTGAATGTTCCACCTTTGAGGAAGAGAAAGGTGGATTTAAAGAGCTTGTCGGATTATTTCATAAATAAATATAGTCTGGAACTTAACAAGGAAATTGTTGATGTTGATGATTCAATAATCAGTTATTTGAATAGTTATGATTTCCCGGGTAATATAAGGGAATTAAAAAATATCATTGAGAGACTGGTGGTTTTGTCGGAAAACGGAAGATTAAGATATAGTGATTTATCGGAAACAGCCACTGACTTGAGCGAGGATGTAAGCAAGCTTGACAAGGATATAGTTCATCTTAGAGAAATAAGAAAGGAAGCTGAATCAAACTATATAAAAAAAGTACTGGAAATATGTGAGTTTAATGTTTCTGAAAGTGCAAGAAGATTGGGGATAAGCAGAAGGCAACTTTTTAACAAGATAAGTGAATATAATCTTAAGTAGTGAAAAAAAGTGCACAGTTATGTGAGCAAAAAATTGCACATGAGAAAAAAACTTCCCAAAGGGAAGTTTTTTTATTTGCCTTTAATCCATTGAAAAACCTATTGTTTAGAGCTTTTAAGATAATTTTTCATGGTGGCATTAATCTTGCAATAATAAGAATAATGATCATAATAAAAATAAAAGGAGTGGTTAAGTTGAAGAAGGTAAGAATAGCAATATGGGGTTTTGGAGCGATGGGAAGCGGCATGGCAAGAATGCTTCTAACAAAAAAAGGTGTGGAAATTGTTGGTGTTTGTGACATGCATCCGGGTAGAGTAGGGAAAAGTATATTTGAAGTACTTGAAGTAGAACAGGAAGACAGAAATGATACAATAATTAAGGACAAGATTGAAGATGTAGTATTTGAAGGCAGCTGTGATTTATGTCTTATAGCTACTGACTCATTCACAAAGAAAGCATTTCCTAAGATTAAATATGTACTTGAGCAAAAGATTAATGTAATATCAACAGCGGAAGAAATGGCCTATCCTCAAGCACAGGAACCTGAGCTGGCAAAGAAAATAAATAAAATAGCATTGGAGAACGGAGTTTCAGTACTTGGAACAGGAATCAACCCAGGACTAATAATGGATCTTTTGGTTGTATGCCTTACTGGTTGCATGACTAATGTAGAGTCTCTTGAAGCTAAAAGAGTAAATAGTCTTTCTCCATTCGGACCTGCAGTTATGGAAGAGCAGGGAGTAGGAATGCCTATTGACAAGTTCAACAAGGAAGTTGAAGAGGGAACAATGGCAGGACACGTAGGATTTGCAGAGTCAATTGGCATGATTGCTGATGCATTGGGATGGAAAGTTGACAAATTTGAGCAACAGATGAAGCCTATAGCTACAGATGTTGACAGAAAATCACCTTACGGATTTGCAAAAGCTGGAGATGTTGCCGGTGTAAACATGACAGGGCAGGGGTTTGTTGATGGAGAAGTAAAAATAAACATGATCCATCCACAGCAGATTGAACCTGAATTAGTAGGGATTAACACTGGAGACTATATTAAAATTAAAGGATCTCCTGAGATCAACATGTCGATAACTCCTGAAGTAGAGGGTGGACTTGGAACTATAGCAATGTGTGTAAATATGATTCCTCATGTTATAAATGCAGATTCAGGTCTTAAAACTATGATAGATCTTCCAGTACCAAGAGCTATAATGGGAGATTTTAGAGAATTAATAAAATCAAATTAGGAGGTAGAATATGGATTTAGTAAATAACATTAATGATACGATAAACGGTCTTGTTTGGGGACCTTATATGATATTGCTTTTAATAGGTACTGGAATATATCTTACAGTCAGGTTGAAATTCATACAGGTTAGGTATTTTAAGGTGATAATGAAGGAAACCTTGGGCAAGATGTTTCATAAGAATGTTGAAGGTGAAGGTGAAATAAGTCCAGGACAGGCGGGTTTGACAGCTATAGCAGCTGTTGTAGGTACAGGAAACATAGCAGGGGTTGCTACTGCAATAGCTATTGGAGGTCCTGGTGCAATATTCTGGATGTGGATATCTGCATTTTTCGGGATGGCAACGAAATTTTCAGAGATCACTCTGGGTATAAAGTATAGGGAAAAAAGAGAAGATGGCAGTTATGCCGGCGGTGCAATGTATTATTTAACCAATGGTCTGAAACAGAAATGGATGGGAATCTTTTTCAGTGTAATGGTAATAATAACTTATTTTATTATTGGAGCAATAGTTGATACTAATACAATAGCATTGTCTGTCCAGGAACAATGGGGAATAAATCCGCTTTATACAGGTATATTCCTTGCAGTTGTAACAGGGATTGTTGTTTTGGGTGGAATCAAGAGAATAGGTGAAGTTTGTGAATTCCTGACTCCATTTATGGGAGGAATATATCTTATTGCTGGACTTGCCATTGTAATAATAAATATTACAGAAATTCCTTCGGCCTTTGCCACAATTTTCACATCTGCTTTCAGACCGGCAGCAGCGACAGGTGGATTTGCAGGTGCTACAGTAGCAAGAATGATGACTATTGGAACTGCTAGAGGAATGTTCTCCAACGAAGCTGGAATGGGGAGTTCTCCAATAATACACAGTAGTGCAATAACTGATCAACCATCTAGGCAAGGATTATGGGGTGTAGCAGAGGTTTTTGTTGATACTATGCTCATATGCACAATTACTGGACTTGCAAT
>JAUVAG010000013.1 GCA_030591825.1 Dethiosulfatibacter sp. | reverse complement strand
TATTCTTGATTGGCTTGATTCATCTGCTCTTTCGCTATATTAAGATTTAATTCCGAGTAATCATACTCGTGTTTAGAAATCGATTCAGCATCATACAGAGCTTTCATCTTTTCATGGTTGTCATTGTTGAATTCATAAGTGGATTTTGCCAAATTATAAGCGGACAAAATACTGTTCAAGTCCTCTTTCCTTGCGCCTTTGAGAGTGATGTTATACTGAGATTCTGCCACCTCGACTTTTCCCTTAACTACATCTAGGGTCAATTTAAGATCTGAATCATCTAAACTTGCCAAAAGCATGCCCTTTTTGACTTGATCACCTTCTTTAACAAAAATATTTTCAAGTTTACCATCACTTTTGAAGCCATAATTCTTTATGTTGTCTGAATTAACGACACCCAGATAATTCAACTGTATTGCATAACTTTCTGTCCTGACCACTTCTGACTCTACTAGAGGAATACTCTCTTTTGTTTGAGTATTAGTACTACTGCAACCAGATAGCATAAAGATCACACATAATATCCATACATTTCTTTTCATATACACTCGCCTCTTACATCCATTATTTTCTGTATACCCCTTGATATTTAGGTTGGAGAAGTTCTGCTATTTTTTTCATAGAATATTCTAAAGCATAATCCTTCCAATCTTTATTATTTTTATCCGCTCTTTCAGGAAGTGAAAATGGTTCTCCAAAAGTAATTTTTACATCTGCATTATTAAAAGTTTCTTTATCCAGATCACTTTTAATAGGCATCAATTTTTCAGTACCCTCAATTCCCACAGGTACTACTTTAACATTTGCTTTTTTTGCAATAAGCAGGAATCCTTTTTTTCCAGCAATCATAGATCCACTTCTACTTCTTGTACCTTCAGGGAAAATAAATATTGATTTATTTTCTTTTAGATGCTTAATAGCTTTTCTTATAGCTACTCTATCAGCTGTATTTGGTTTTATTGAATTTGTATTAATAGTTTCTAAAACTAAGCTAGTAAATGAATTTTCACTAAGTTTTTCTCCTGCCATAAAAGCAACATTATTATTTTTAAGAAGACTATTTAAAATCACACCATCTATATTACTAAGATGATTTCCTATATAAATAGTTGGTTTTTCTGACCTTTTGCTTATTATTTCATTGTTTACTAATTCAATATTTGCGTGTTTATCTAATATATTGCATATTGTTTTATCAGTCAATTTCATTCTGATTTTTTTTGGTATCAAGCTTGATGTTGAAGCTAAACCTCTTAATATTAATGACATCCATTATCTCCTTATCCATCTTCAAATGATCAGTAAATAAAACAATTATTAAAATCATTTCAAATTTACTTTTAAATACTATAAACTCATTCAATTCAGACGTCCGTCCGAATTGGTGTAAATTTTTTTATTTAATAACACTTATTTATGTATCAACCTGCTTATGTTAGATTAATCATTAAATGCTATTTTAATAACATTTAATGATTCAAACAAAGATTCATTTTCTGGGTCCACTATCACTTGTATTGCAGTACCAAGCATTACCCCTAACATCATTCTAGCTAAAGAATTTATATCATACTCTTTAAAGTATTCTTTGAGAGGACTATCTTCTAAAATTGTATTTTCTATAACAATTGACAAATCTTTGAATAAATCAGATAACAACTTTTTAAAAGAAGGCGACCAAAGTGCTAAACTGATAAAATCATATAACAAATAGAAAAGGTTGGGATTATTTTCTAAAATTTCTTTTAAAAAATCCACAAAAAAGTCTACTTTATTATGAGATGTTTGTTCAGCATCTAAACATTTTTCGAATTCTTTTAGATACCTTTTAATCATCATTTTAATTACTTCTGTAAAAAGACCTTCTTTATTTTTATAATAATAGTTCAGTTGACTTAAGACTACATCAGCTTCATTAGCTATATCTCGTAAAGATACATTCGCATAACCTTTTGTTGATATACAGTTAAAAGCTGCCATTAATATTTTTTCGGATTGATTAATCTTAATTACCTCCATCATATCTTTTTTTATTTACAATTAATTCATACGTCTGAATTATATATTGTATTGTATCAAATTTTTTTAATTATTACAATGGTTTATTAATCACATCAGCCATGAACCAAATAATAACAATATGTAATTGACAAACATTATCAAATAATATATAATTCAACCTAGAGATACCCCGAGAGGGTATCGAAATTGAAAGGAATGATATTATGTGGAAAATTATTGAATACTTGAAAAAAAACCTTACAATAAGTATACCTATGTTTATGGTGGCTGGATTGGTATTTGGAAGTCTTTTTGATACGGTAAGTCTTAAGAGTCTTATTACTCCATTTACAATTCTAATGGTTTATCCAATGATGGTGAATTTGAATGTGAAGGAGCTAATGAGCAAGGGAAACCCCAAGCTTCAAATCACAGCACAGGCAATTAACTTTCTTGTAATGCCATTTATTGGACTGCTCATAGGAAATATTTTTTTCAAAGGAAACAACTTTGTGATTCTGGGATTATTGTTGACGGCACTTCTTCCTACATCAGGAATGACTATATCATGGACTGGATTTTCAAAGGGAAACATTTCAGCTGCTATAAAAATGACGATAATAGGACTTACATTGGGCAGTGTACTGACTCCTTTCTATCTCAAGTATCTAATGGGCACAGTTGTTGAAATACCATTGGGAAAGATATTCACCCAGATAGCAGTAGTGGTATTCCTACCAATGGCTGGAGGAATAGCAACGAAAAAGCTTCTCGTTGGGAAATATGGTCAAAAGAAATTCAATGCGAATTTCAAACCGAAGTTCCCAATGCTTTCAACTCTTGGAGTTTTAGCCATAGTATTCATAGCAATGGCTCTAAAGGCTAAGACTATAATGTCCGACCCTTCAATACTGATCAAGCTTCTTGTGCCACTGATACTTCTCTATGTGGTTAACTTTACTCTCAGCACCTTGGTGGCGAAGATATTTTTCAACAGGGAAGACGCACTGGCTTTGGTATACGGAACAGTAATGAGAAACCTTTCTATAGCACTAGCAATAGCAATGACTGCATTTGGAGATAAGGGATCGGAAATAGCGCTTATAATCGCGGTGGCATATGTAGTTCAGGTACAGGCAGGAGCCTGGTATGTGAAATTTACAGACAGGATCTTCGGCAAGGCTGAAGATTCTGCAATAAAAAAGGCTGAATCCTAGACAGATGTCAAAGGATTCAGTCTTTTTTAGATTAAAGGGGATCAGTAAGTTAAGAACAATGTCTGGATTATCTCTCCACATAAACGCTGACTTTTTCTGTATCCTTTGGAACCATTAGCAGTACCAGAAATCCTAAAACAAAGAGGGGTATTATTCCCAATATTGAATATCGTGCTTGTCCTGTAATGTCTGCAATAAAAGCCATTATGAAAGGACCGATGATTGCTGCAAACTTCCCGAAAACATTGTAGAATCCGAAAAATTCATTTGAATTCTGTTTGGGTATGATTTTTGCATAATAAGACCTGCTAAGAGCTTGAACTCCTCCCTGGGCCGATCCTATCATTGCACCAAGTACAAAGATGTCTTTTATTTCATCGATGCTGTAGGCGAAGATGCAGGCTATTATATAGGTGAATATTCCAAAGAAAATCATTCCTTTGGCAGTGAATTTCTTTGCAAGTCGTCCATAAATAAGGGCGCAGGGAAAGGCTATAATCTGTATTATTAGAAGTATTCCGAGTAACACAAACATGTCGAAGGAATTTCCTCCCAAAACGCTTTGGGAATATGGTACTGCCATCTTTATTATGGCACCTACACCGTCTATGTATAGAAAATAGGCAAGAAGGAAAGTAAACACCGTCTTATGTTTTCTTATATTCTTGAATGTCTTTCCAAGTCTTACAAAACTTTTCGTTACATAATGGGGTTCAGGATTGATATAGTGTTTCTGATGAACATTTCTTATGAGTGGTATCGTTAAAAGTCCCCACCAAAGAGCTGTGATTACAAAACCCAGCTTATAACCAAGTAGTTGGTCCATTCCTATAAAATACACTACCCCAAGGCTTATTCCGAAAGGGATTATGCTTGCTATATATCCAAAGGCAAATCCGCTTGAGGACACATAGTCCATCCTGTCATCTTCAGTTGTATCTACAAGAAATGAATCATAAAAGATATTTGCACCTGCAAATCCTAAAGCACTTAGTATGTAGAAGAATATGAGAATCTTCCACTGTCCCTGTGGTACAATTGCCAGGGCGCTTGTAAATATAATTCCCATTAGGAAGAAGAATATGAAGAATCTTTTTTTCTTGTCCTTGTAGTCGGCGATTGTTCCAAGGATAGGGCTTAGTATTGCAACTAATATGCTGGCCAGGGAGTTGAAGTAGCCTAGATCCATACTGTCACCGGACTTGAACATACCAAAATAGATTGGAAGAAGGGCTGTGGTTATTGCCATGGAATAGGCGGAATTTCCGCAGTCGTAAAGAATCCAGCTCTTTTCAGTTTTCGTAAGCTTTTCCATAAAACCATCCTTTACTTTATATTTATTATAAGTCTATTATACTATAAATTTGAATAGGTGTTCGTGATTTTTTCCTTAATAATTTCCTTATTAATTAAGGCGTCTAACGTAGCAGAGCTGATATATAATGAGTAAATATACATTTAACAGTTAGTTAACATGGCATAGATAATATGTGGATAACTCTGTGGACAATGTGTACAACTTAGGAAAACCAATGTATACAATATTTTGTATAATTTACAAATGTATGTTCGAGAATAATGAATTGTTGATAATTCAATGGCTGTAGCTGTTGTTAACGAGTGATGATATTTGGATAAATATTATGCGAGAGTATAAAACATCCATGAAGTAAAGAATATATGGAAAAGTGAATCTTGTATCATTACCCTAAAAATTCATTATTGATGCGTCTTTGCCTAAGAAAATTAAATAAATACAAAATCACTTAAAGCGTTGTAATTTTATTTACAAGGTAAACTTTCAACGGCGACACTATCCACTTGCGCGTCTAACGCAACATAGTTGCTGTGTCTTGTAGCTTAAGAAAGTTAAAATATACATAACCCCTTGAAGCGTTGGTGTTATGCGGTTAAGAGAACTTTCTTTCGCATCTTAATAACCGCTATGGTCACATGAAGCGTGACCCGGTTAACGCAGCATAGCTGCTTTCTTGTAGTCTAAGAAAGTTAAAAATGCGTAATTCCTTGAAGCCTTGGTATTACGCGGTTAAGGAAACTTTCTACGACCTCTTAATAACCGCTATGGTCACATGAAGCGTGACCCGGTTAACGCAGCAAAGCTGCTTTATTGAACAAAAGATTTGATAATGCTATGTATTTCTAATATAATGGATAGGATGTATTTTACTTATTTGTTTGAAAAACGGAGGAAATGATGAAGTTAAAAAAAGCAATGTGCTTAATAATAGCCATAATGATATTATCAGTTTCAACGGGATGCTCCGCGAAGGATGTTAAAAACTACACCTTTGCAGCGGCATCTCCAGGAGGAACATACTATGCAATGAGTGGAGGTTTCAGCACCATTTTTGGAGAAATCATGGATGGATACAGCTTGAACGTTCAAACAACAGCAGGGTCAGCTGAAAACATAAGACTTGTGAACAGTGGTGAAACAGATATGGGTCTGGCAAATGGATCGGAGCTTTATTGGGCTTGGAATGATGAAGGTGTTTTTCAGGGACAAAATATTGAAGATATTAGGATAGTGGGCTTTGGATGGACAAACATCTATCACTGTGTAGTACTTGAAAAGTCGGGAATTAACAACTTTGAGGATTTCAAGGGAAAGAATATAGGTGTGGGTCCCCAGGGGTCTGCTGCAGCAATTTTCAATAAAATACTTCTCAGTGAAGGAGGAGTGTGGAATGAAGTTTCCCCCGTATATCTTCCACCTGGAGATCAGGTTTCGGCCATGAAGGATGGAAACCTTGATGTATTCGGCTATTTCAGTGGACTTCCCCTATCACTCATAATGGATCTTTCTTCTGTCAAGGATGTGAAGCTTCTTGACATTGGAATACTGGGAGACGAGTTCGGATTCAGTGAAAAATATCCATTTTACAAAACAAGCATCATACCTGCAGGAACCTACGAGGGACAAGCGGAAGATGTAGTGTCTTATTCAAACCTTACTTATATAATAGCCAACAAGGATGTACCTGAAGAAACTGTCTATGAATTTTTAAAAGCTCTGTACTCAGAGGAAGGACTGGACCATATGCATTCGGTACATACAAGGGCATCAGAGCTTTCTATGGATTCCATTGAGAAGATGGTTGACATACTTGGAATACCAATGCACCAGGGTGCAGTAAGGTTTATTTCAGCTAAGGAAAGATAAAATATGCATAAACCCGTGAATCGTTGGCTTTATGCGATAAGGATGACTTTCTTGAGGATTAGAGGATGAAGTATAAAAAACAGATTTTAAGGATATGTTATATAGCTTTTTCGCTGTTTTTCATTACGGCTGGAAAGTTCGGAATTTTTGCTCCACAGATAACAAGAGGCTTATTTATAGGTGGAGTTTCTTTTATTGCAATAATTGAAAATATAGTTACTGGAAAGAAATTTTCCAAATCCAGATTTAGTACCAACTACAAACTGAACCTAGCAGTGGATGTTATTCTACTTATAATGACTGTAGCATCAACCATATACTTCATTTTGGAATACTCAAATCTAGGACAGAGGGCTGGCTTGGTAAATAGTTTTGATATATTTTTCGGACTAAGCATGGTTGTTGTCTGTCTTGAAACAAACAGAAGAAAAAACGGACCAACTCTAACGTTAATTGCCTTGTTTTTTTTCATCTATAATCTGGGCGGGAGATTTTTTCCAGGTTTATTGGGACATGGAGGACTGAGTCTGGGAAGGACAATTGGATTTTTATATACCTCCCTTTTTGGTATTTACGGAAGCGTTGCTGGAATATTTTCCACCTATGTATTCATGTTTGTACTCTTTGGCGCCGTTTTAAGGATGACCGGCGGGGCTGAGTTTTTTACCCAGCTTCCTTATCTCATGACAGGGAAATCAAAGACGGGCTCAGCAAAAGCTGCAGTAGTGGCAAGCGCCCTGTTGGGATCAGTTACTGGAAGCGCCGTTGCCAATGTAATGACTACGGGGACTTTCACAATACCCCTAATGAAAAGGGCAGGCTTTGAAAGTCATGAGGCGGCGGCCATAGAAACCGCTGCATCCACTGGAGGACAGCTTATGCCTCCAATTATGGGAGCAGGAGCTTTCGTAATGGCAGAACTTACGGGGATACCATATTCAAGGATAATACTTGTTTCAGTAGCACCGGCATTTCTGTATTTTGCAAGTATTTATATAATGATAGATATGAAAAGGGACCCCTCGAAAAAAACTGTAGTAGACAAGTCGCAAGTGGCTGACTTGATCAAAAATAACTGGCATCATTTCATACCTCTTGTAATGATATTTTTCCTCCTTGTTAGAGGATTTTCTCCCGTGTTTGCTTCATTCTGGTCGATGATAGCAGCCCTTGTGACTAATTTAGTGTTTTCTAAAGAAAAGATTGGAATCAAAAAGCTACTGGATTCTCTTGAAGAAGGTGGGAAAAACATAGCATTCATAGGAATCACCGCAGGTTCAATAGGAATAATAATCGGAACGGTATATCTGACGGGACTTGGATTTAAGTTTTCAAGCGTAATACTGGGAGCTTCCAATGGAATTTTACCTCTCATGATACTCTTCGTCGCAATGGCTTCCTATGTTCTTGGAATGGGACTTACTGTCACCTCTTCATATATAATACTTGCAGTGCTTGCAGCACCAGCATTCATTGATAAGGGTGTAAGCGTTCTTGGGGCACATATGATTATTTTCTGGCTAAGCCAGGATGCCAATATTACGCCTCCAGTATGTCTGGCTGCCTACGCAGCAGCAGGAATAGCAGGAGCAGATCCTCTTAAAACGGGAGTGGCTGCCCTTAAATATGCAAAGATAATATACGTTGTACCACTGCTTATTGTCTATACACCACTTATCGATGGAAGCCCTTTGGAAATAATAATTGTAGTTTCAATAAGTATTTTGTTGGTATTTATGCTCCACAAGATATATAATATTGTTAAAATGAAAAGAATGACAGAGTAAATATACACCATGGAGGATAGGGAATGATTACTACATATATTATGGCAGGCGGATCGGGAAGTAGATTTTGGCCATTGTCAACTAAGAAAAGACCAAAGCAGTTGTTGAATCTGGCATCTGAAAAATCAATGATAAGGGAAACTGTAGATAGGATTCTGCCAATAATAAGACCGGAAAACATATATATTGGAACAAACATTCTTCAGGCGGATGATATTAGGAAAGAACTTGGTGATATACCTGCGGAAAATATAATTGTAGAGCCTGAGTTCAAGGACACTGCGGCTGCCATAGGATACGGAGCCCTTGTGATAAAACAAAAGCATGGAAATATTCCAATGATTGTACTGCCAGCCGACCATATAATTAAGGACGAGATAGGCTTCAGGCATATATTATTGAAGGCTGTTGAAGAATCAAAACGAGGAAATATCATAACTCTTGGAATCAAGCCAAATAAGCCTGATACTGGATATGGATATATCGAGACTAATTCCACGGTGTCTGTTGATTTGTTCAAATCCACATCGATTGATGTAGTTAAATTCTGGGAAAAGCCTGATATAACAATGGCTAAGGAATATATAAATTCAGGAAAGTTCCTGTGGAACAGCGGCATGTTCGTATTTACCACAAACATGATTCTTACTGAATTTGAAAAGCATTTGCCGGAACACTACAAGATACTTATGGAGATTAAGAGCATACTTAAAAATGACGATGTGAACTTGAAATCACATTTTGACAAGTTTGAGAAGGTATCCATAGACTATGGTGTAATGGAGAAAACTGACAAGATCAAGACTATTCCTGTAGATTTCGGATGGAATAATATTGGGAATTTCACTGCTCTTGAAGAAATATTTGAGAAAAACCAGAACGGTTCCATAAACAAGGCTGAAAAACTGATTGAGATAGACTCAAAGAACAATATAGTAATATCAAATCAGACAGTTGCCCTTGTGGGAATTGAAAATGCAGTGGTTGTGGAGAAGGATGGAAACATCCTCATCTGTAGTAAGGACTGTGTACAGAATATCAAAAATGTTCAAGACAAGCTGTAGTAATATATAAAACCCAAAAATACAAAAGGGACGGTTCTTTTTGTATTTTTGATATTTGAATCTAGTAATTTTAATTTTGGAGACGGTTTCTTTTGAGGCCGTCTTTTTATAGCTTTCTTGTAGCTTAGGAAAGTTAAAATATACATAATCCCTTGAAGCGTTGGTGTTATGCTATTAAGGAAACTTTCCTTCGCGTCTTAATAAATGCTTGTGCATTTAACGCAGCAAAGCTGCTTTCTTGTTAAGAAAAGTTCATATATTCGTCCGCAATAGCCAAGTTGATTGTGGTATAATCAGGTGATGTGTATTATACAGTATATTTGTGCGTTATATGACACAAGTGATTCTAGCTTAAGAAAGTAGAAGTTCATAAACCCTTGAAGTGTTGGTTTTATGCATTTAAGATAACTTTCTTTCGTATTTGGAATATCAACTTACGCTGATAACGCAGCGAAACTGCTTTCTAGAGGAGAAAGATGTGGAAGAACTTAACGGTATTATTGCCGACAATTTAAAAGCTATAAGAACTAAAAGAGGACTTAGTCTTGATAAGGTGTCAGAATTGTCGGGAGTTAGCAAGAGCATGCTTGGACAGATAGAAAGAGGGGAGTCAAATCCTACAATAGCTACTGTGTGGAAGATTGTAAATGGACTAAAAGTATCTTTTACAACTCTTGTACAAAAGCCTGTTCAGGAAAACAAGGTTATACTTAAAATTGATGTTGCAACAATAGAAAGCGACGAGGGACGGTGCAGAATTCATCCTTTTTTCCCATTTGAGGAAGGAAGAAATTTTGAAATGTACCAGGTTGAAATAGAAGCAGGCAGCGGCATCGATGCTGAGGCACACAACAAGGATACCCTTGAAATGGTAATAGTCTTTGATGGACAGATTCAAATATCTTTTGAAGGTGAGGATTACATAATTAGCAAGGATGATGCCTTTGAATTTAGGGCAGACAGGATGCATTCATATCATAACAATGGCAGCGAAACAGCTCGCATAGCTATGGTAATATACTATCCTGAATCCTAGTTTACAATATGAATGTTGATTTTGAGATTTATTCATGAAAAATTGAATATATGAGAATATAAAATGGAAAACCACTAGATTGAGTGGTTTTCCATTTTATGGTTATACTATTTCAAATTTCTTTTAAGTATCTGTAGAGGGTTGTTTCTGAAATCTGAAGCATTGCAGAAGCTTCTGACATGCCTCCATTTATGTCAAATACACCCTTTTTATTTAGTTCCCTTACTATTTCGATTTTTTCACTTTTCTTCATTCTGCCAACTGGAATATTGTTTTTCTTTATGGTCTCTGCGATTATGTTTTCGGCAAGGGAGGATACAGTTGTGGAAATTGACTCCTTGTATTGATTTGCAGATTTGCTGAAAAAGGTTTCAATCTTTTCAAACTGGTTTTTGAACTCAAGAAACTCTGTTATATCTTTGTTTACACAGAGAAAACCTTGCAGCTTATTGTTTTCGTCTTTGATGAAAAATGTGGATGATACGAATTTCTTGTTGTTTATTCCGGTACCTTCGTAGTTTACAATATAATCCTTGGTAATATATTCCTTTTTTTT
>JAUVAG010000108.1 GCA_030591825.1 Dethiosulfatibacter sp. | reverse complement strand
CACCACTGCCTTCATCTATACCATTACTGATACCAACTTGTGGTTCACTACACTTGGCGGTAAATACCCGCGACTGGACTCTCACCAGCTAGACTAGTGCCATGCCTGGCACACCACCAAAAAATCCTCTCCATAAAATGAGAGGATTTTTATTTATTCATATATTTTATTTTCTATCTCCTACAAATACCTAAAAATCTCATCCACCAAAGCAGTATAGTCACCATTCACAATCAAATGATGGTTTCCAATGCTTTCCCTTAAGAAGTAGTTTACATCCTTGTTCATTAGAAGCTCTATCTGGCTTCTGCAGAGATTATTCTGTGAAAGGTTTCTTTGAATTTCACATCCCGAAACAAAATAACTCTCAAGATCTCCAGAAGCTTTGAATACCGTTGCATCTCCCAAAGATATCTTGCCCCTCAATGCTACTCCTATACCTGATTCAAAATGAGTATCAAGCTCATAGCTTTCAGGCATATTAATTGGCAATGTGCAGTGAGCAAATACTATCTTGTTTTGTTCAACATCAATTTTTGAAGGATTAGCCATAAAAACTGGATTATCTGTTAGGTAGTGAAGAATCGCCATTGATATCAATGCCGGAATGTCTCCCTCACATCCTGCAGGAATTCCTTCTCCGTTGAGGATGGAAAGTGCTAGACATCCTGTATTGTGTATGTCGTCACCTAAAAGATCAAAACATCTCAATGTAAGTCCTGACAAATTATACTTTTCAGTCAAGAACTTTAGTGCTCCATAGATATATAGGGCATCTTCAATTTCCTTCTCATCAAACTTCTTACCTTTCAGATCATTTACATATTTATTTTCATATTTGTGCTTGTTGTTGATTTCATGCTTAAGTTCCTTGATAGTAATGTCTACAAGCTCTATTCCAGCCTTATCATATAATCCTTCATAGTCAACATCACTTGCAATGAGCCAGTCCGAAGGTTTTCCCACTATTCCAAACCTTGCTCCTCTAAGTTTTTTTCTTGCCTTTACAACCTTATAGAGTATCTTTATCCTTGTAGCTATGTAGTCCGGATTTCCATGAAGTATTTCACCCTTAAGTCCGTTCTGCTTTAGAAAGGACAAAATCTCCATTGATGCCGCAAGTGAATTGCTGTTGTCTGTAGACAATATGACATAAGGTGCACCAATTTTCTTATAAACTTCCTTGAAAAGATTTTCGGTTCCTCCAGTTTTAACAAAGGATATGACCATGTCGTACTGGTCTAAATCATCACCTTTCACTTCCACAAAACTGCATCCCGCCTTTTTTTCGATTTCTTCAACGAAAGGCCTAAGAGTCTTGTCCAGCATTTCAGCATCTGCAAAGGATGAATTGAAAGAAATAATACCTATTTTCATGAACTTCCTCCGATTATTGATTATTCGTTGTCTTCTACTTCTTCAAGAAATATTCTTTCATCAAATGTTCCACGGGCTTCTTTCCTCTTGATTTTTAAATAGTCGATATGCATCGGCTCATAATCCTTGAACTTCACTATGCTGTCAAGAACTTCAAAAACATCAGCCAGTTCTTCCTCATTGTCTGTTTCTCTGTATTCTTTAATTTCTTCAATTACCTTGTCAATGAGAGCCTTAAAATACTCTTCATCATTCAATTTTCTCGATGTCTGTTTTCTCCCGCTTTCTTCGATGAGTTGGGGGATTTTATCCCTTACAAGTTTGTTGTATGTAGTTTTCATGAAATCTCCTCTGAATAGTATTTTTGTTCTTATATACATTTTATCCCTATTCAACCAAAATTTCAAATCATTGTTAAAATTATTATTCACTTATCCAAACAAAACTAAATAAAAAGTTCGGGTTCCTTCCTGTTTTTATTTTCATCTTCAAGCTCGTGCTGGTGTTTCAAGTAGTTGACATCGTCATAATATTTTGCTCCAACTGGACATTTCTTTATACAGGCTCCGCATTTTATGCATATTCCTGTGAATTTAGATACATCATCACTGTCTATTGATCCCATGGGACATATATCCACACAAATCTTGCAGTCGGTACAATTTTCATTGGTCTTAGGCTTTATCTTTCTGAAATCGTAGAAGTTCCCTTCTAAATCCCTTGGCCTGTAGTATGCTCTGTATGGCTTGTCACCTTTGATATCAATACATCCATCTACCTTGTCATCTTTAATCTTTTCTGATATTTGAGTACCAAAGCTTTCTACAATTCCAATATCCTTTCCATCAGGCCTGCCCTCTGCCAGAATTTTCGAAAATGAATGCTCTCCAATAAATGCACCTGCAGCAATAATATTGAATCCTCTATCTTCCATTATATCCTTTAGCTCTATCAAAGCATCATCATAATTTCTGTTTCCATAGAGTACTATAGGTACAGCAAGGGCACCATTGCCATTCATGGCGTTCAGATACTTAAGAAGAATGTTCGGCACCCTTCCTGCGTATACTGGCACTCCTAGTATTACTATGTCATTTTCATTGGATTCAAAGGTCTTCTCCCTTTCCCCTGCCAAAGTAAAATTTTTGCTTTTAAATACTATATCTGCACCAATATTTTTACATATTGATTTTGCTACTGCTTCAACTGTTACTTGTGTTGTTCCCGTAGGACTGAACCATACGGCATGGACCCTTTTTACCATCTCTCCCATTTTATGCTCCTTGTATTTATACTTTGTGGATAAATGATATAACACTGTTCAGTTTTATTCAAGTACATTGGACAAAAAAAGTCATCTTGCCAATATACGTTAATATATTACCAAAATGGCTCTATTGTTAATTGAATTTAGCTAGATTTTCATCTTGTGCAACCGAACCTTATTCTGCTGTGATTTCTTTGTTCCATCTTTCAATCCATTCTGATTTAGAATTGTTTATATAACTCCAGTCAAACATAACTAAAGATTCGATTTTTTCAGATCCATAAGACATATACTTAGCGCCGTCTTCAGATATTTCAACATCTACATTTGTAGGTGCTTCAAATAAAGATGCTGCAATTTTAGCTTGAGTTTCAGATTCAAGCATGAAATTTACGAATTTCTCTGCTATTTCTTTGTTCTCTGTTCCTTTTACGATATTCACTGTATTGTATCCAGCAAAATTACCTTCTTCCAATACAGCTATTTCAACAGGAAGATCTGAGAAATGCATGATTGGTACAAATATGTCCATGAAAGGAGCCATTACAATTTCATCTCTTTCAAACATAGTAATTACATCACTGACACTTGTATAGAAATTGAAAATATTAGGCTTTAATTCTTCCATTTTTTCAAATCCAGCATCAATATCTTCCATGCTTCCGCCGTTCATTTCAGCCGCTTTAACTAGGAGCATAGGACCTGCAGTACTAGTTATATCAGGAATACAAATCTTATTTTCATATGCAGGATCCCACATATCAGCCCATGAGGTAGGAACTTTTTCCACTAGCTCAGAATTATATACTAAACCATATGATACAACTGAATAAGCTGGACCAAATCCATTAGGATCTATGGCATAACCATATAAATTTTCAATGTTTGGTACATTAGCTGCATCGAATTTCTCGAATAAACCTTCTTCATTACCCATTACTGAAAAACAATCAGTCATAAGGGCAATATCAACTACTGGATTATCCTTTGTCGCTCTTATTTTATTCAATCTATCAGAGTTATTACCGACATCAAATACGATATCTACATTATTTTCTTCTTCAAAAGTTTTAACTATCTCTGTAAGTCCTTTTTCTGACGATCCACCCCAAGTTGCTACAACAAGTTGTGTCGGTCCCTCTGGTTGACAACCTGTAAAGGCAAATCCACATAGTGCGACAAGCATTAATGTTGCAATAATTCTAATCTGTTTCCTACTCATAATTTTCTTCTCTCCTTATTTTTTGAAAAATTTTATATTTTTACAGGGTAGTTTTATTGTGATTTCATTGCCAACATTTTCTTCAGAAAAGTCAGCAATATCAATACATAAATCAACTCCCATAAATTCATCAGTGGTTATTCTTGTAACTGAACCTTTGTAACTAACACTTTTAATACTAACAACAAATGTGTTTTCAGAATTATTATCCATCCTATCAGCAATTTTAATACTTTCAGGTCTTATTGAGAATTGAACCTTATCACCTACTGAACAATTCATGTTCTTCGTGTAATCAGATTTTATTTTTTTGCCAAAAGAATTAATTGTGCAAATTCCTGTTTTTTCATCAATACTCTCTATTTCTCCATCCATGAAATTAGTATATCCCATAAAGTCAGCAATGAATTGTGATGAAGGTTCTTCAAATACCTGTTTTGGTGACCCAATTTGCATTATCTCACCAGTGTTCATAATAACAATTCTATCTGCTATTGACATTGCTTCCGACTGGTCATGAGTAACCAGAATAGTAGTTATTCCAATACTTTGTTGAATATTTCTAATCTCAACCTGCATTTCTTCACGTAGTTTTGCATCTAAATTACTAAGAGGTTCATCAAGAAGCAATACATCAGGCTCCATAATAAGTGCACGTGCAACAGCAACACGTTGTTGCTGACCACCACTCAATTCTCTTGGATATCTCATTTCCAATCCATCCAGTTTAACCATTGAAAGAACACTTGCGACTTTTTCCTTAATATAATCATTCTTTTGTTTTTGGAGTTTCAATCCAAAAGAAATATTTTCAAACACTGTCATATGTGGAAACAATGCATAATCTTGAAAAACTATTCCTATATTTCTTTTATTTGTTGGTACATTGTTAATTTCTTTTTCTTTGATAGATATAATACCTTCAGTTGGTTCAATAAATCCTGCCAACATCCTTAGTGTAGTGGTTTTACCACATCCACTTCCACCAAGAAGTGCAACAAACTCACCTTTTTCGACTAAAAGATTCATATCTTTTACCGCAGTGAAATCACCAAATTTCTTAGTTATACCTTTTAACTCTAAATATGCCATCCAAATCCTCCATTTACTTCAAAAACATGTCTAAACCGACAAATTTTTCCATTATTATAATTGCACTTACTGACAAAACAATCAATACCGTTGATATAGCTGCTAAAGTTGGATCAAAAGCAAATTCCATATATGTTAGCATTCTAACCGGTAATGTAACAAATCCAGGTTCTGTTAGAAACGGTGCTAAAGTTGCATCATCTAGAGAATACAAGAAAGAAAGAAGTGCTCCTGCAATTACTCCTGGTCTAATCAAGGGCAGTGTTATTTTACTAAAAGTTTGAAAAGCATTGGCCCCAAGGCTTCGTGCTGCTTCTTCCAGCTTCCAGTTGAATCCTATTGAAACCGATATGACATTCCGAACAATATATGGCAGTATTATGACACAGTGTCCAATTGTAAGTTTAACAAATGCCGGCACTCTGAAAAACATGCTAAATACCTGCAATAGAACAAATCCAAAAGTTATGGCCGGCAAAAACATTGGTGAGGTAAAGAAATATGTTTTCCGGGGCTTCATCAGTTTGTGTGGTGAAGCTATAGCCTTTCATCTGAGCACGAATCTACTTCTTACAT
>JAUVAG010000210.1 GCA_030591825.1 Dethiosulfatibacter sp. | reverse complement strand
GATGTATGGGCAAGCGGCGGAGCTGGCGGAGAAGCATTGGCCAAGGAAGTAATCAGACTGGTAGAAGGAAACACGTCTGAATTCAAATTTGCATACACAGATGAAATGAGCATAAAAGAAAAAATCGAAGCAATAGCAACAAAGATCTACGGAGCAGACGGAGTAGACTATACAGGAAAGGTTGAAAAAGAGATAGCAAACCTTGAAAAGCTTGGATTCGGAAACCTTCCAATTTGCATGGCAAAGACTCAGTACTCACTTACAGATGATCCAAAGAAGCTTGGAAGACCTACTGGATTCAGAGTAACAGCAAGTGATATGACAGTATCTGCTGGAGCAGGATTCATAGTAGTATCAACAGGAAACATCATGAAGATGCCTGGACTTCCAAAGGTACCATCAGCAGAGAAAATCGATGTTGATGAAAATGGAGTAATTTCAGGATTATTTTAGACAATACAAAGCCATTTGAATAAGCCATTTCAAATAGAACAGTTAAAGAAGACAGGATTAAATATTCCTGTCTTCTTTAGTTCACAGGCACCTAAGGAGGCAGGTTACTGAGAAGTCTACATCATCTCTTGATTTATTTTCTTTGGTATGTTATCTTAAATGTACTACAATGCAATACGAGACCCTGCATTGTGAAACAAATAACTTAGACATTGTAAAAATGGCAAGAACGAAAAGTATTTTAAATCATGCAAAATGAAAGAGAAGAGAGAAAATCGTAGTTTGCTATTGTGTATCTAATGTTCGGAAAAATAGAGATAATTCATGGAAATGGCGAATAAAAGGCTAGATTGTTATTAAATTAACGACGTCGTTATTAAATTAACGTAATAATTAGACGATTTATTGACGTTTATTTTGTACAATGTTCGTGGGAGGTAATATATGGAAAAAATTAAATTAATGATAAATGATGTAGAATTTATTGCAAAGCAAAATGAAACAATACTGGATGTGTGCAGGAAAAACGATATAGATATACCTACTCTCTGTTATCATCCTGATCTTGATATTAAATATGGGTCTTCATGCAGGCTCTGTATTGTAGATATAGAAGGAAGAAAAGGACTTCAACCTTCATGTTCAACAATCATTACAGATGGCATGGTGATAAAAACCCACAGCGATGAAGTTATTGAATCAAGAAGGCTCATACTTGAACTTATAATAGAAGACCATCCACTGGATTGTCTAACATGTGAAAAATCAGGAGATTGCAAGCTTCAGGATTTTTGCTACGAATATGATGTGACAGGTCCTGTGTTTAATAAAAATGAAAAGGTTTACGAGGAAACAAAAGACATAGATATAGACGAGACCAATGAGTTTTATATAAAGGATGACAGTAAATGTATAAACTGTGGACTTTGTGTTAGAGCGTGTAACGAGCTGCAAGTAATAAATGCTATAGGGTTTGTAAATAGAAGCGACAAGCAAAAGGTTGCTGCTCCTTTTGGGAAAACATTGGCTGAAAGTGATTGTGTCTCTTGTGGAACCTGTGTTTCACTTTGTCCTGTCAATGCACTGAGTCCAAAGCAGAAGAAAATGAGAAAGTGGGAAATCGAAAAGAAGGTAAAGACTACTTGTTCATACTGTGGAGTGGGATGTCAGATTGATTTACTTGTAAAGAAGAACGAAGTAGTAGGTGTTGAGCCCAACTACAGTTCAACCAACAAGGATTCATTATGCGTTAAGGGGAAATTCGCCTATGGTTTTATCAATCACAAAGACCGATTAAAAAAACCTTTAATCAAAAAGAATGGAGTGTTTGAGGAAGCTAGCTGGGAAGAAGCTTATAATCTGATTACAGATAAAATTAATGAAATAAAAACCAACTATGGAAGCACTGCTTTTGCAGGCATGTCATCGGCTAGAGTAACCAATGAAGAGAATTATCTTTTTCAAAAAATGATAAGGGCGTATATGGGTACCAATAATGTTGACCATTGTGCAAGGCTTTGTCATGCATCTACTGTTGCAGGCTTGGCTACAACACTTGGAAGTGGTGCTATGACAAACAGCAATACGGAATTATTGGATGCTGATGTAATATTTATCACGGGGTCAAATACAACTGAGACACACCCTGTTCTTGGATCTTTTGTGAAGCAGGCAAAAAATAAAGGTGCAAAAATTATTGTTGCGGATCCTAGAAAGATTCCATTGGCATATAAGGCGGATGTATATCTTCCACTAAAACCTGGTACGAATGTTGCCTTATTTAACGGCATAATGAATGTTATCATTGAAGAAAATTTACAGGATCATGAATATATAGAAAGAGCTACTGAGAACTATGAAGAATTAAAGGAAGTAATTAAAACATACACTCCTGAATACTCTGGAAGTATCTGTGGAGTGGATCCTGAAGAAATCAGAAAGGCAGCCAGGATATATGCCGGAGGAGATAAATCCAGTATTTTGTATTCAATGGGTGTGACTCAACATACGACAGGAACCCAAGGTGTTATGTCTCTTTCAAATCTTGCTCTCCTGACTGGAAATATTGGAAAAGAATCTGCCGGTGTCAATCCATTAAGAGGGCAGAATAATGTACAGGGAGCTTGTGACATGGGAGCTTTGCCTGGTGACTATCCGGGTTATCAGAAAGTTTATGATGAAAATATAAGAAGCAAATTTGAAGATAGCTGGAAGAAAGAACTTTCCAACCAGGCTGGTTTGACTTTGACTGAAATAATCAATGAGTGCGGCAAGGGTGAAATAAAATTCCTTTATGTTATGGGTGAGAATCCAATGCTTTCAGATCCTGATTTGAAACATGTTGAGGAATCGTTAATAAATACTGAATTCCTGGTTGTGCAGGATATTTTCCTTACTGAAACAGCAGAATATGCTGATGTTGTATTACCTGCAGCAACCTTTGCAGAAAAGGATGGTACTTTTACCAACTCTGAAAGACGAGTTCAAAGGGTAAGAAAAGCAATTGAACCTATAGGTGAATCAAAGCCTGATTGGGAAATATTGACAGAAATAATGAACAGGCTTGGAATGGTTGAAACATATCGAAGTTCCGAAGATATATTCAATGAACTGGCAAAGATGACTCCTCAGTATAGGGGTATAAATTATAAAAGAATTGATGAAGAAGGACTTCAATGGCCTTGTATTGATGAAAATCATCCAGGGACCAGATATCTTCACAAGGATGGACCAATCAGAGGAAGAGGTTTGTTTAAACCTGCTGACTATATGGAAAGTTTTGAAGATTCAGACAGTGAATACCCTTATATAATGACTACGGGAAGAATATTGTATCATTATCATACTAGAACCATGACGGGAAAAATAGAAGGGCTTAACAATTTATATCCAAGTTCTTTCGTGGAAATAAATCCTACAACTGCAAACAGATTGAGCATTCATGACGGTGAGTTGATAAGTGTTGTTTCAAGACGAGGGGCAATAGAAACAACGGCTGTTGTAACAGAGGATATTCAGGAAGATGTTGTTTTCATACCATTTCACTTTGTAGACGGAGCGGCTAATCAATTGACGCACAATACATTGGACCCTATTGCTAAAATACCGGAGCTGAAGGTTAGTGCGGTAAGATTGGAAAAGATAAAGAAAGAGGTGTAATCATGGAAAGATTCAATTCTGCAATTATATTGGCTGGAGGAAAAAGCAGTAGAATGGGTTACAACAAGGAGCTCATAATCATCGATGAAAAGAAAATAGTCAATTACCAGATTGAAGCTTTGCGCAAGCTTTTTCATGAAATAATAGTTGTGACAAAAAACAAGGAATTTTATAGCGATCTTGATTGCAAGGCAGTAAGTGATATTATCGAAGACAAGGGACCCTTTGGAGGCATTCATTCAGGTCTTTTGGCTTCCAGTAGCATGTATTCATATGTAATTGCCTGTGATATGCCTGTTATAAACACAAACTATATTAATTTT